>NZ_JBEZHO010000050.1:0-64070 GCF_040650615.1 Streptomyces sp. NPDC048643 | reverse complement strand
CGCGTGGCCGGTGATCGGCGGCACGCGCGCGGGGAGCCTCTTCTCTCGGAACGGCGCTCAGACCCGGCGCTCACCCGGTGCCGGGGGCTCGGTCCTCCGCGCTCGCAGCGGGTGGCTCACTCCTCGCCGGCCAGCGTCAGCGACCGCAGCCGCTGACCCGCGTACCAGGTGGCGGCGACGGTGACCACGACCAGCAGGACCGTCGCGGTGGGCAGGCCGACGTCCGAGGTGACGAGGTCGCCGCCGGTCACCTTGTGGCCCACGGCGAGCGCCCACTGCTGGACGCTGAGGGTGCGCGCGCCCGACACCAGGGAGCCGAACAGGGCCTCCCAGACGAGCGCGTAGACGAGTCCGAAGACCACGGCGTGCCGGGTCACGGTCCCGAGGAGCAGGAACATCGCGGCGTAGGCGATCGAGGCGACCAGCGCGGCGACGGTGTAGGCGACGGCGATCTGCTGGCCGTTGCCGTTGAGGATCATGCCCGCGATGAAGGTCGGCACCGCCGAGAACGCCATGGTGACGGCGATCGCGACGATCAGCTTGGTGAAGATGATCGTGGGCCGCTTGAGGGGCTTGGCCAGCAGGTACACCACCGAGCCGTCGTCGATCTCGGGTCCGATGGCGCCCGTGCCGGCGATGACGCCGATGATCGGCACCATGGTGGCGAGCGCGAAGCCGCCGAGCAGGTCCGAGGCCACCTGGTCGTCGGCACCGGAGAAGCTGCGGACAGCCACCGAGATGACGATGAGCAGGACGGGCAGGATGCCGAGGATGAGGGCCCGGCGGCGGCCGAGCAGGCCGCGGTAGGTGAGCCGGGCGACTGTGGGGTCGTACATCTTCGGCCTCCTACGCCGCGACAAGATACGAGAAGACGGATTCCAGGGACTCGTCGGACGGCGACACCGTCAGCAGCCGGATGCCGTGCTCGCGCGCGACCTTGGGCAGCAGGGCGGTGAAGCGGCCGAAGTCGACGGCCTGGATGCGCAGTGCGCCCTCGGCGAGGTCGACCTCGATGCCGGACGTCGACGGGTCCGCGATCAGTGCGGCGGCCAGTGCCCGGTCGTCGCTGGAGCGGATGAGGTAGCGGTGCGGGCGGTCGGTCATCAGGCGGCGGATCCGCCGGAAGTCACCGCTCGCCGCGTGCCGTCCGGCGACGATCACCTCGATGTGGGAGGCGAGCTGCTCGACCTCTTCGAGGATGTGGGACGAGAACAGCACCGTGCGGCCCTCGTCGCCCATGCGGCGCAGCAGGTCCATGAGCTGCATGCGCTGACGCGGGTCCATGCCGTTGAACGGTTCGTCGAGCAGCAGCAGCGACGGGTCGTGGACCAGCGCGGACGCCATCTTCACGCGCTGCCGCATGCCCTTGGAGTACGTGGAGATCTTGCGGTCCTGCGCGTACTCCATCTCGACGGTGGCCAGCGCCCGCTGGGCGGACTTCGCGCCGAGACCGTGCAGTTCGGCGTTGGCGACGACGAACTCGCGGCCGGTGAGGAAGTCGTACATCGCCTCGCGTTCGGGGACGATGCCGATGTGCCGGTAGATGTCCTCGTTGCGCCAGGTCGGGCGGCCGTCGAGGGTGACGGTGCCCGTCGAGGGGGCGAGGAAGCCGCCCATCATGTTGATGAGGGTGGACTTGCCGGCCCCGTTCGGGCCGAGCAGGCCGGTGACGCCGGGGCCGATCGTCATCGTGATGTCGTTGACCGCCACCACGTTGCCGAACCAGCGTGAGACGTGGTCGATGTTGAGGGTGGTCACAGCCCGACCTTTCGGTAGCGGCGCATCAGGAGGCCGTAGCAGCCGGCGATGAGACCCAGGACGACGACGAGGTAGACGACGCCCTGGCCGGACGAGGGGCCCACCTCTCCGGGGAAGGCGGAGGAGGCGCCCAGGAAGGCCGTCTGCACGCCGTCGATGAGCGTGATGGGCGAGAAGAGCCCGAGCCACGGGACGGCCCCGCTGCTGGACTGCTCGAAGGCGATGGCCTGGACGGTGGAGACCGCTCCGTAGGAGATGGTCAGCGCGGCGATGACGGCCGCGATACCGAACCCGCGGCGCGGGGTGACGGCCGAGATGACCAGGCCGATGCCGGCGAAGAGCAGCGAGAGCAGCGCCACGGAGACCAGCCCCTGTCCGAAGCCCTTCGTCTGGTCGGCGAAGTCGAGCTTGGCGAGCAGCGCGCCCACGTAGAGCACGATCAGCGGGGCCGCCGTGAGGATGAACAGGGCCGAGGCGAGCGCCGCGTACTTCGCGCGGACGTAGTCGGCGGTCTCGATGGGGCGCGAGAAGTACAGCGGCACGGTCTTGAAGCGCAGGTCGCGGGAGACCGCCTGGGGGCCCTGCGAGGCGACGTACAGGCCGATGACCGCCTGCATGATCACCGCGTAGCGCGTGTAGTCGACGGGGAGGTCCTTCGCCTTGGTGGCGACCGCGACGGCGACCATGATCAGCGCCGGGACGCAGATCACCACGAAGAGCAGCATCGGCAGGACCTTGGACTTGACCGAGCGGCCGAGTCCGTAGGCGCCGCGCAGGGACTGCGAGTACAGGGACCGGCGGGCGTAGGCGCGGCCGAGGCGCGGGCCGTCGTAGTTGCGATAGCCGATGTTGTGGATGCGGGACTGCTCACCGGGCTGGGTGAGGGGCTGCTCAACTGCCATGGCCGACCGCCTCCTTCCGCTGGTCGTCGCCGGTGCGCGGGTCCGTGCTCGCCGCGCGCTCGTCCTTGGTGCGCTGTTCGTCGCTGTCGTTGAAGACCTCGGCGATGTGGTGCCGTCGCTGTTCCATACGGACCAGGCCGAGGCCGAGGTCGGCGACCAGGTCGCGGACGAGGTCGTAGGTGTCCTCGCTCTCGGTGGTCAGCAGCAGGATGTGTCCGGCGCCCGGCAGGCCGCTGCCGTCGTGCGTCTCGATCCCGCGCGCGTGGAGCGCCTCGCGGACCGCGCGGGTGCCGTCCGGGTGCTCGTCGTTGTCGGTGACCTCGATGGCGAGGGTCGTGGTCGTCTGGGTGAAGTCCGTGGTGGAGCTGGAGCGCAGCAGCTTGCCGCCGTCGACGACGACCACGTGGTCGCAGGTGCGCTCCAGTTCGCCCAGCAGGTGCGAGGTGACCAGGACCGAGATGCCGAAGTCCGTGTGGATGCGGCGGATCAGTCCGAGCATGTCGTCGCGGCCGACCGGGTCGAGGCCGTTGGTCGGCTCGTCCAGGAAGACCAGCTGGGGGTCGTGGACGAGGGCCTGCGCGAGCTTCACGCGCTGCTTCATGCCCGTGGAGTAGCCCCCGATGGGGCGGTACCTCTCCTCGTAGAGCCCGACGTGGCGCAGCGTGTCCGCGGTGCGCTCGCGGGCCGCGGCCGGCGGGAGCCCGGACATGCGCGCCATGTGGACGACGAACTCGGTGGCCGAGACGTCGGGCGGCAGGCAGTCGTGCTCGGGCATGTACCCGACCCGCTCACGGATGGCGGCGCCTTCGGTGGCGACGTCGAGGCCGAGCACGCGTGCGTGGCCCTCGGTGGCGGGGGACAGACCCAGCAGGATCTTGATCAGTGTGGACTTGCCGGCTCCATTGGCTCCGACGAGTCCGGTCACACCGGGCCCGACGTCCACGGAGAGCCGGTCAAGCGCGGTCACCCGGGGGAACCGCTTGCTCAGGCTTTCGGTCGCGATCACAGTCACGATTCGAAGGTAGTGGCGCAGACCACAGGGGTCGTCAACCCGTGGAGGTGGATCCGTGTCAGCCTCCAGGCGTACGGGTCCTTAGGGGTCCCCCTGAGGTACACCCAACCGCGCGCCGGTTGTCCACATCCGTCCGGTTGTCCACAGGCCGCGCACCGGTCTATTGACGCGGCCTCTAACAACTGTCACATTCACCAGTGTCAAGTTACGGGCACGTACCGCAGTCGGTGTGGACAGGGTGGGGCGGTGGCATGACGACGGCAGTGGCAGGCGAACTCTCCGCGGAGCTGCGGGGGTTCAGAGAGGTGCAGCGTCTCGCCTACGAGTGCGCGGAGGCGGTCGCGGCGCAGCTGAAGCCCGGCGTCACCGAGCGTGAGGCGGCGCGGATGCAGCGGGTGTGGCTGCGCGAGCGCGGGGTGAGGGACTGGTTCCATCTGCCCTTCGCCTGGTTCGGCGACCGCACGGCGTTCGTCGGTTTCCGGATCCCGCTCCAGTTCTTCCCCACCAACCGCCGGCTGGAGCCGGGGATGCCCTTCATCCTCGACATGGCTCCGGTGCACAAGGGCTTCACGGCGGACATCGGGTACTCGGGCTCGCTCGGACTGAACCCCGTGCAGGACCGGCTGCTCGCCGATCTGGAGGCGCACCGGGAGCTGATCCTGCGCGAGGTGCGCGAGCGGCGGCCGCTGCGCGAGATCTACGAGGACGTGGACCGGCTCATGGTCCGCCAGGGGTACGCCAACCGGCACCGCGCGTATCCGTTCGGCGTGATCGCGCACAAGGTGGACCGGGTGCGGGAGCGACCTTGGTCACCGCGTCTGTTCGGGTTCGGCACGCAGTCCCTGAAGGGGCTGGCGAGCGACGCGCTGCACGGGCACCGGGACGGCTGGTCGCCCCTGTGGTCGCCGTACACCTTCTCCGACCACCCGCCCCACCCGGGGCTGTGGGCGGTCGAACCGCACCTCGGATTCCGGGGTACGGGCGCGAAGTTCGAGGAGATCCTGGTCGTCACCGACTCCAAGGACCCCGAGCAGAGCGCGTTCTGGCTCGACGACGATCTGCCGCACGTGCGGCGCTGGGCGGAGGACAAGTGAGTCTCGTGGGCGCGCGTGAGCGCTGGGTGCGGACGGGCGGGATCGAGCTGTGCGTCGCCGAGCTGGGCGACGACAGGCAGCCGACGGTCGTGCTCGTGCACGGCTATCCGGACTCCAAGGAGGTGTGGTCCGAGGTCGCCGTCCGGCTCGCCGACCGCTTCCACGTCGTGCTGTACGACGTCCGGGGCCACGGCCGCTCGACGGCGCCGCAGCCCCTGCGGGGCGGGTTCACCCTGGAGAAGCTGACGGACGACTTCCTGGCGGTCGTCGACGCGGTCAGCCCCGACGAGCCGGTGCACCTGGTGGGGCACGACTGGGGTTCGGTGCAGTCCTGGGAGTTCGTGACCGTCGCGCGCACCCAGGGCCGGATCGCGTCCTTCACGTCGATGTCCGGACCCTCCCTCGACCACTTCGGCCACTGGATCAAGCAGCGGATGAGGCGGCCCACGCCCCGCAGGGCCGGCCAGCTCCTCGGCCAGGGCGCCAAGTCCTGGTACGTCTACATGCTGCACACGCCGGTGCTGCCTGAGCTGGCCTGGCGCGGTCCCCTCGGCAAGCGCTGGCCGAAGATCCTCGAGCGGGTCGAGAAGGTGCCGGCGGGCGACTACCCGACGGCGTCGCTGCCCACCGACGCCGCGCACGGCGCCTGGCTGTACCGCGACAACGTCCGGCCGCGGCTGAGCCGTCCCCGCGACGACGCGTACGCGCACGCGCCCGTACAGCTCATCACGCCTCTAGGGGACGCCTTCCTCTCGGAGCGCCTCTACGACGGGCTGGAGGAGTGGGCTCCGCAGCTGGTGCGCCGCACGATCCCGGCCAAGCACTGGGTTCCGCGCACGCGACCCGACCAACTGGCCGCCTGGATCACCGAGTTCGTGACCGCCAACGAAGGGCGCGATGCGGGGATACCCGCGCCCTCGACGGTGGCCACCGGCCGACACGCCGAGCGGTTCGGCGGGCAGCTGGTGCTGGTCACCGGGGCGGGCAGCGGCATCGGCCGGGCCACGGCGTTCGCCTTCGCCGAGGCCGGCGCCCGGGTGGTGGCCGTCGACCGGGACGCGGAGAGCGCGGCCCGTACGGCGGAGATGTCCCGGCTCATCGGCTCCCCCGCGGCCTGGGCCGAGACCGTCGACGTCTCGGACGAGCAGGCCATGGAGAAGCTCGCCGAGAAGGTCGCCACGGAGTACGGCGTGGTGGACGTGCTGGTGAACAACGCCGGCATCGGACTCTCCGGCTCCTTCTTCGACACCACCCCGGAGGACTGGAAGAAGGTCCTCGACGTCAACCTGTGGGGCGTGATCCACGGCTGCCGCCTCTTCGGGAAGCAGATGGCCGACCGCGGACAGGGCGGCCATATTGTCAACACCGCGTCGGCGGCGGCGTTCCAGCCCTCGAAGGCGCTGCCCGCGTACAGCACCTCCAAGGCGGCCGTCCTGATGCTCAGCGAGTGTCTGCGCGCCGAACTGGCCGGCCAGGGCATCGGCGTCTCGGCGATCTGTCCCGGCCTGGTCAACACCAACATCACCGCGACCGCGCGCTTCGCCGGAGTCGACGCGACCGAGGAGAAGCGACGCCAGAAGCGGTCGACGCGGCTGTACGGGCTGCGCAACTACCCACCGGAGAAGGTCGCCGACGCCATCCTGCGCGCGGTCGTGCGCAACGAAGCGGTGGTTCCGGTGACTCCGGAGGCGCGCGGCGCCCATCTGCTGCACCGCTTCGCGCCCCGGACCCTGCGCGCGATCGCCCGGCTGGAGCCGCCGCTGTGACCGGCCGGGCAGGGGGAGACGGGCCGGACGGCCCGACGGCACCATCAGGGGGAGCGTTCATGGACAGGTCGACCGGCGGCCGGGAAGACGACGGGCGCCACGGGATCGCCCCGAGGCGGGTGTCCTTCGACTGGGAGGACACCCCGCTGCACTGGATCCCGGACGAGCCCACCGCCACCCACGTCATCAACGTGTTGCATCTGCTGCTGCCCGCGGGTGAGCGGTGGTTCGTGAAGGTCTTCAAGGAAGCGCTGCCACTGGTCCGTGATCCCGAACTCCTCAAGGACGTCAAGGGGTTCATGGGCCAGGAGGCCACGCACAGCGTGCAGCACGCCTATGTCCTCGACCACCTCGCCGCCCAGCGGCTCGACACCGCCGACTTCACCAAGTACGTCGACTTCCTCTTCGAGAAGCTGCTCGGCGACGAGCCGCCCCGGGGAGTTCCGGTCCGGGCCGCCGAGTGGCTGCGGTTCCGGCTCTCGGTGATCGCGGCGATCGAGCAGTTCACGGCGGTGCTGGGTGACTGGGTGCTGGCGGCGGAGGGACTCGATCTCGCCGACGCGGACGAGGTCATGCTGGACCTGCTGCGCTGGCACGGCGCGGAGGAGGTCGAGCACCGCGCCGTGGCCTTCGACATGTACCAGCACTGCGGCGGCGAGGGCGCCGCCCGGTACGCCCGCCGGATCGCGGGCATGGCCGTCACCGCACCGATGATGCTGTACCTGTGGGGCTGGGGCGCCGCCTACCTCATGCGCCGTGACCCTCGGTTGGCAGGACGTCTGCGCTACTCGCTCACCGAGCACAACAGAGCCGTCCGCAAGGGGTTGCTGCCCACCTGGAAGGAGCTCGGCGCGGCCGTGCCGCGCTATCTCCGGCGGTCCTACCATCCGTCTCAGGAGGGCTCGTTGCGCAGGGCGGTGGAGTACCTCGCGCAGTCTCCCGCCGCTCGCTCCGCGGTGGGCGCGATCACCCGGGCGGCGACCGCGTAGGGCCGGCCGACGTGGACAGTGGACAGGCGTGAGGCGGCGGGGGAGACGCGTACGGCGGGAGGGCGGGAGAGATGAGTGAGGAGCCGGGCGGGGCGGCGTACCGCATAGAGGACCTGGCGCACCGCAGCGGTGCCACGGTCCGAACGATCCGCGCCTACCAGGACCGGGGGCTGCTCCCCCGCCCCGAGAGGCGAGGCCGCGCCAACGTGTACGCGAACGCCCATCTGGCCAGGCTGCGACAGATCGCGGACCTGCTCGACCGCGGTTACACGCTGGCGTCGATCAAGGAGCTCCTGGAGGCGTGGGACGCGGGGCGCGGACTCGGCGGTGTCCTCGGCCTGGTCGCGGAGGTCGACGGGCCGTGGACCGACGAGGAGGCCGCGCGGATGTCCCGGGCGGAGCTGAACGAGCGCTTCGGTGGACGTCAGGACGACGCGGCGGTCGCGGACGCGGTGGAACTGGGCGTGCTGGAACCCGTTCCGGGGGACGAGGACAGCTTCCTCGTGCCGAGCCCCCAAGAGCTGTCCGCCGCCGCCGAGTTGCACAAGGCGGGCGTCCCACTGTCAGCGATCTCCTCCCACCTGAGGGAGTTGAGGGGACAGGTCGAGCACATCGCCTCCCGCTTCCTGGAATTCACCACCGAGCACGTCTTCGCGCGCTACCTGGGGGAACATCCGCCGAGTGACACGGAGGCCGCCGAAGCAGCCTCGCTCGTCCGACGGCTGCGGCCACTCGCCCAGCAGACCGTTGACGCCGAACTCGCCCGGGCCATGCGGACGTTCGCCACCCGTCACCTGCGGCAGCACCTGGCCAACGAAGAGCCTCCGGAGCAGCGGGAAAAGCTGCGTACGGTGGAGATGCCGGCCGAGACAATGCGCTCTGTAGAGAGCCTTGTTGGCGCGGAACACGCGGCGGAGTTCGTCACGGCCGCCACCGAACGTGAGCTACGGGCACGCACCTTGGACCGGCTGGCGACAAATCACAGCAAGCACGGCATTGTTGACGAAATACCTTAAAACACAGGCTCGTTGTCCACAGAATGGTCAATTCCCCTGTGGATAACAGCACTTGGCTGTGGATCAAACCTACGAACCAAAATCAAATGCGTGATCCGCCTCTCGCCAGGCACGCTGGGTGCATGAAGGAACAGAACGATGAGCGGACAGCTGATCCGACGGTCGGACGAGCGGATGAACCGATGGACGACAGGCGCACCGTCAAGGTGTCGAAGTACCTGTCGAAGCATCTGCGGCACCAGCCCGAGCGGATCGGGCTCACCCTCGGCGAGGGCGGCTGGGTCGAGATCGACACCCTGATCACCGCCGCTGCCGCCCACGGATTCCGGTTCACGCGCGACGAACTCGACCACGTGGTGGCCCACAACGACAAGCGCCGGTTCGCCGTCGAGGGCAACCTGATCAGGGCCAGTCAGGGCCACTCCGTGGAGGTCGACCTCGGCCTGCCCGTGGCGACGCCGCCCGCGTACCTCTACCACGGGACCGTCGCCCGCACGCTGGACGCGATCCGCGCCGAGGGACTGAGGCCCATGAGCCGGCACGCCGTGCACCTCTCCACGGACCGGGAGACCGCCACCCGCGTCGGCGCCCGCCGTGGCCGACCCGTCGTCCTCTCCGTGGACGCCGACGCCATGCACCGCGACGGCCACGTCTTCCGCGTCAGCGCCAACGGCGTCTGGCTCACCGAGGCCGTCCCCCCGCGCTACCTGCGGTTTCCCGGCCCGCCCTGAACCCCGCCTCCCGGGGGCGCCGGCCGGTGGCGATACGGAGACGGCGGCCCAGAGACGCGGACCCGCCGGCACCGGGACGATGCGGGAACGCCGGGCGGGGCGATCTCCCCGGGTCCGCGATCACGTCTCGTTCCGCTTAGGCTCGATTCATGAGTCTGCGTCTGAGCACCGTGATCCTGCCCCATGTCCGCTGGCACGAAGGCGGGCGATCCACCTGGCAGCGCGCGGAGCAGCTCGGCTTCCACACCGCCTTCACCTACGACCACCTCTCCTGGCGGACCTTCCGCGAGGGCCCGTGGTTCGGAGCCCTCCCGACGCTGACAGCCGCCGCGGGTGTCACCGAACGACTGCGCCTGGGCACCCTGGTGACCTCACCGAACTTCCGGCACCCGGTCCCCCTCGCCAAGGAACTGATCTCCCTCGACGACATCTCGAACGGCCGGATCACCCTGGGCATCGGCGCGGGCGGCTCCGGCTTCGACGCCACCGCACTCGGCCAGGACCCCTGGACCCCCCGCGAGCGCGCCGACCGCTTCGGAGAGTTCGTCCCGCTGCTCGACCGCCTCCTCACCGAGGACTCCGTCTCCTACAGCGGCAACTTCTACTCGGCGCACGAGGCGTACGACATCCCCGGCTGCGTCCAGCGCCCCCGGCTGCCCTTCGCGGTGGCGGCCACCGGACCCCGCGGACTGAAGCTCGCCGCCCGGTACGGCCAGGCGTGGGTGACCACGGGCGACCCCAAGCTGTACGAGACGGGCACCCCGGACCAGTCGGTTCAAGCCATTCGCGGACAGGTCGAGAGGCTGGCCGACGCGTGCGCCGGGATCGGCCGGGACGTGGCCGAGCTCGACAAGGTCCTGCTGACCGGCTTCACCCCCGACCGGAGCCGCCCGCTGGAGTCCGTCGACGCCTTCGTCGACTTCGCGGGCCGGCATGCCGAGCTGGGCTTCACCGACCTCGTGATCCACTGGCCGATCCCCGACTCGGACTTCGCCGCCGACCAGAAGATCTTCGAGCGCATCGCCATGGAGGCGGTCGCGCAGCTCCCCTGAGACCCGTCGCACCGCTCCCGCCCCCGCAGCACCCGCACCGGGCCCCGACGGGCTGTAACCGTGCTGGTGAGGACGGTAACCACTCAAGTGTGCGGACCGCCGCACGGCCGTGCGCGCATATGCGGGAGAATGAGCGCGTGACCTCAGCGACTCGCCGGCCCGAGACTCCGGCCTCCACCGTCCCGACCCGGCTGATCGCCACGGACCTCGACGGCACCTTGTTGCACGACGACAAGACAGTGTCGGACCGCACGATCGCCGCCCTCGCCGCCGCAGAACAGGCCGGCATCGAGGTCTTCTTCGTCACCGGCCGCCCGGCCCGCTGGATGGACGTCGTCAGCGACCATGTCCACGGGCACGGCCTGGCGATCTGCGGCAACGGCGCCGCCGTGGTCGACCTGCACGGCGGCCCCGGCGCCCACCGCTTCGTCAAGGTCCGCGAGCTGGCGCCGGACATCGCCCTCGACGTCATCCAGTTGCTGCGAGCCGCCGCGCCCGGCACGGTGTGCGCCGTCGAGCGGACCTTCGGCCTGCATCTCGAACCGGGCTATCCCCTGATGCACATGGAGCCCCCGGAGATCGTCTCGCCCGCCGAGAAGCTCCTCGCGAAGGACGCGCTGGACGCCCATCAGCCCGTCCTGAAGGTGCTCGCGTTCCACCCGGACATGGAACCGGACGACTTCCTCACCGTCGCCCGCACCGCCATCGGCACCCGGGCCAACGTGACCCGGTCGAGCCCCAGCGCGCTCCTGGAGATCAGCGGCCCCGGTGTCTCCAAGGCCAGCACCCTCGAACTGTGCTGCGCCGAGCGCGGGATCGCCCCCGAGGAGGTCGCCGCCTTCGGCGACATGCCGAACGACGTCGAGATGCTCACCTGGGCCGGCCGCTCGTACGCGATGGGCAACGCCCACCCCGCCGCCATCGCCGCCGCCTCCGGGCGCACCGCCCCGAACAACGAGGACGGCGTGGCCATCGTGATCGAGCAGATCCTGGCGGAGCGGCTGTAGCCCACCCGGTAGAGACGGTCCCGGCGTCGGTCGGCCGCCGCCGGGACCGACAGACACTCCGCCGCGGTGCGGTCCGCCGTCCTCGCGAACACGGTCGGCACCTGCCGGTCAGGGGGAGCCACGGCCACCCCTGCCGGAGCCCGGCGGACCTACACGACCACCCCGTGCTCGGCCAGCCACGGCACCGGGTCGACCGCCGACCCCATCTCCGGGGTCACCCGCACCTCGAAGTGCAGGTGCGGGCCGGTCGAGTTGCCGGTCGTGCCGGACTGCGCGATCCACTGGCCGGCCGCCACCCGCTGCCCCTGGTCGACGGCCACCGCGGCGAGGTGCGCGTACTGCGTGTAGTAGCCGCCCGGGTGCTCGATCACGATCTCGATGCCGAAGGCACCGCCACAGGTCACCTTCACCACCCGGCCCGCCCCTGCCGCGCGCACCGGCGTGCCGATGGGGACGGCGAAGTCCTGCCCCGTGTGCCGGTTCGCCCAGCGGTCACCCCCGCTGCCGAAACCCGCGGACAGCTCGTACGTCTCCACCGGTGTGACCCACGCCCGCGTCGAGTCCGGAGCCGGCTGGTCGAGCCGGACCGCGCCCCGGCAGGCCCCCGCGGCCACCGAGGCGTCCGCCTGACTCTGCAGCGTCGACCGTGCCTCCTCCAGCTTCGCCTGGATGGTCCCCTTCATCCTGGCGAGTTCGTCGGTCCGTCTCTCCAGCACCTGCCACGCCGACCGCGCCCTTCCCTCGTCGGCGGCGAGCCGGTCCTCGGCCCTCCTGCTCTTCGCGACGGAGTTGTTCACGGCCAGATCGGCCCGCCAGATGGCGCGCTGACCGCGCATCAGGTCGTCAGGGTCCTTCGCCAGAAGGATCTGCGCCGTGTAGGGGACATCACCACCCTGCCGGTACTGGGCGCGCGCGATCCGGCCCAGGTCCTCGTGCAGCACCGCGATCTCCTGCCGCTCCCGCGTCAGCAGCTGTTCGGCCCGCTCCGCACGCCCGCGCTGAGCCTCCGCGTCCCGCCGTCCCGCCTCGTACTGCAGCGTCGCCACGGCGGCGTCCTCGTACAGCCGCGCCACCTGGGCGCTGACGCCGGGCTCCGCACCGTCGCCCTCGGCCACCGCCGGACGCGCGACGAGCAACGCGACCGCGCACAACAGCGCCGGTACGAGCAGGGGATGGCGACGAGGAGAGCGCATGCAAGCGATCGTGTCCCGCCCCGCCGCACCCGGCCTGTTCTAGGGGTGCACCCGGGGGACGGACCGTCACCAATGGCCCAGCGAAGGGGCGTCACAGGGCCTGCCACAACGTTCCCTGTGTGTACGGCGATTCAGTGCGGCACCTGCCACACCACCGTCGTACCGCCCCCGTTCTCGCCGAGCCCGGGTCCGTACCAACTGGCACCGCCCAGCGACTCGGCGCGCCGCTTGAGGTTCCTCAGGCCGCTGCGCCGGCCGCCCTCGGGAATGCCGACACCGTCGTCCGCGACCGAGAGGCGCACCGCGGGCCGGCCGTCCGGCAGCACGACGTTCGCGTCGACCGAGACCTCGATGCGGGACGCCCCGGCGTGCCGAAAGGCGTTGGACAGGGCTTCGCGCAGGGCGGCGATGAGGTTCTTGCCGGTGAGTTCGCCGACCACCGTGTCGACGGCTCCGACGAAGCGGTGACCGGGCTTGAAGCCGAGGGGGACGGCGGCCATGTTGATCTCGCGCAGGACGCGGGTGCGCAGACCCGACGGCACCTCGGCGGGACCCTGCTGCAGGGCGAAGATGGCGGTGCGGATCTCCTGGATGGTGATGTCGAGTTCGTCGACCGCCTTGCCGACGCCCCGCTGCACCTCGGGCACGTTCGACCGGCGCTGCGCGCTCTCCAGCATCAGCCCGGTGGCGAACAGCCGCTGGATGACGAGGTCGTGCAGGTCACGGGCGATCCGGTCGCGGTCCTCGTAGACCGCGAGCCGTTCCCGGTCGCGCTGTGCCTCGGCCATCATCAGCGCGAGGGCGGCCTGCGAGGCGAACTGCGCGGCGAGCGTCCGCTCCGACTCGGAGAACGGGCGCTCCCCGCGGCCTCGCGGGGTGACGAGGGCGCCGACGACCCGGCCGTCGCTCTGCAGGGGGAGCAACATGGCCGGTCCGTAGGCGCTGGCGAGATCCGTGAGCATGCGCGGGTCGGTCGCCGCGTCCTCGACGAACACCGGCTCGCCCTCGCGGAGTTCGGCGACCACCCGGCTCTCCGGCGGGACGACCACGCCGAGGGCCTTCGAGGGGTGTTCCGAGGCGACGGCGACGATCTCCAGCCCGCCGTCCTCGGCGGGCAGCAGCACGATCCCGGCCGCGGATCCGGAGAGCCGGCGGGCCTGTTCGGCGACGACCTGCAGGGCGTCCTCGGCGTCGCCGCCGGCCAGCAGGGCGGTGGTGACGGCGACCGAGCCGTCGATCCAGCGCTCGCGCTGCTTGGCCGCCTCGTAGAGCCGGGCGTTGCCGATGGCGATCCCCGCCTCCGTCGCCAGCACCCGGACCATGTTGAGGTCGTCGTCCCCGAAGGCACCGCCGCCGCGCTTCTCGGCCAGGTACAGATTGCCGAAGATCTCCCCCTGCACCGTGATCGGCACCCCGAGGAAGCTGCGCATCGGGGGATGGTCGGCGGGGAACCCGCACGAGCGCGGGTCCTCGGCCAGGTTCGTGAGGCGGACCGGGCCGGGGTCGTGGACGAGAGCTCCCAGCAGTCCCTTGTGTCCGTCGGGGAGCCGTCCGATGCGCTGCGCGGTCCCCTGGTCGACGCCGTGGAAGACGAAGTCCGCGAGTCCGCGCGCGTTCTCCGACACGACGCCGATCGCGGCGTAGCGCGCGTCCGTGAGGTCGGCGGCGGTCTCGCAGATCCGGTCCAGCGTGGAGTGGAGTTCCAGTCCCGAGCCGACCGAACGCATCGCCTCCAGCAACCGCGGCACCCGGGCCGCCAGTTCGGCGTCCGGCCCACCGGAACCGGGGCTGTCCGCCCGGTCCGGCACGCCGGTGCCGCCGTCCGGAGCGGGAGAAGCGGAAGCTGCTGACATACCCCGAGCCTAGTTAGTCCTATTTGCCAGGGAAAGTCGGCCGCGGGGCGGCGGTGCTGCCCGGGACCCTCCGGGAGCACTCACCCCGCCCAGGATCCGGGACTGCTCCGACGAACCCCGCCAGGCCCGGTCCGGGACAGCCGCGGCGAATCCCGGCAGTTCTCGACAGCCTGGGCCGCGGTCACCCCGCCACCGCACCCACCAGCAGATCTCCGGCGGCCTCCCGCTCCACCATCTTCCGTAGCGGTCCCGCCACTGCCGACAGCTCCGCGAAGGCCCCGCGCTGGACCACCTCGCCGTCCGCGAGCACGATCACCTCGTCCACCGCGTCGAGCCCGGCGAGCCGGTGCGTGATCAGCAACGTCGTACGGTCCTCGGTCGCGGCCAGCAGATCTGCGGTGAGCGCGTCTGCCGTCGCCAGGTCGAGATGTTCCGCCGGTTCGTCGAGGACGAGGACGGGGAAGTCGGCGAGGAGCGCGCGGGCGAGGGCGAGCCGCTGGCGCTGGCCGCCGGACAGCCGTGCACCGTGCTCGCCGATCAGTGTGTCCAGCCCGTCGGGAAGTCCGTCCACCCAGTCGATGAGCCGGGCTCGCCCCAGTGCGTCGCGCAGTCCGGCCTCGGTCGCGTCCTTGCGGGCGAGGAGCAGGTTCTCGCGCACGGTGCTGTCGAAGAGGTGCGCGTCCTGCGCGCACAACCCGACCAGCCGACGTACGGCGTCCCCGTCCATCCCGTACGCGTCCACGCCGCCCAGTGTGTACGTCCCCGCTTCGGTGTCCAGGAATCGGAGCAGCACCTGGGCGAGCGTCGTCTTGCCCGCCCCGGAGGTACCGACCACGGCGATCCTGCGGCCCTCGTCGAGCGTCAGGTCGAGGCCGGCCAGCGCGTCCCGGTGCTGTCCGGCGTGGCGGGCCCGGACTCCTTCCAGGCGCAGCGGGAACGGTGACACGGGCGCCTGCCGCGGCAGCTCCGGTTCCCGTACGGGATCGGGGGCGTCCAGCACCTCGTACACCCGCTCCGCGCTCTTGTGCACCCGCTGCCGGTACTGCACGGCGAGCGGCAGGCCCATGACGGCCTCGAAAGCGGCCAGCGGGGTGAGGACGACGACGGCCATCAGCACGCCGTCCAGTCGTCCGGCGGCGACGGCCTGGGCGCCGACGAGGGCGGTGGCCGCGACGGTCAGGCCGCAGACGAGCGCCGTGAGTCCGTCTCCGAGGGCGGTCGCGGTGGCGGCCCGTGAGGAGATCCGGGTCAGGACGCCGTCGGCCCGCCGGGTTTCGGCGGCGCGGGCGGGCAGGGCGCCCGCGACGGTCAGCTCGGCGGTACCCGTGAGCAGATCGGCCACCTGGGTCGCCAGTGCTCCGCGGGCGGGAGCCAGCCGTCGCTCGGCGCGGCGTGCCACGGCGCCGGTCACCAGGGGTACACCGACGCCGGCCGCCAGCAGCCCGACGGCGAGAGCCGCCCCGGCCTCGGGCAGCAGCCAGGCGGTGAAGCCGACGGAGACGGCGGACACCATGACCGCCGCTCCGGCCGGCAGCAGCCAGCGCAGCCAGTAGTCCTGCAACGCGTCGACATCGGCGACGAGCCGCGAGAGCAGATCGCCGCGCCGGGTGGTGCGGAGCCCGGCGGGCGCGAGACGTTCCAGGCGCCGGTAGACGGCGACCCGGGTGTCGGCCAGCATCCGCAGCACGGCGTCGTGCGACACGAGCCGCTCGGCGTACCGGAACACCGCCCGCCCGATGCCGAACGCGCGCGTGGCGGTGACGGCCACCATCAGATAGAGCACCGGCGGCTGCTCGGAGGCCCGCGAGATGAGCCACCCGGAGGTCGCCATCAGACCGACGGCGCTTCCCAGCGCGAGGCTGCCCAAGAACAGGGCGAGCGCGAGCGGTCCCCGGCGGGGAGCGGCCATGGCTCGGACGCGGGCGAGCACGCCGCCGCGCGGGCTCGGTACCGGAGTGGGTCCCTCTCCGTCCACCGTGCCCGAGCCGTTCGGCTCGATGCCCCGGGCCGGCTGCGTGCCGGACCCGATGAGCGCTGGTTCCGTGACCGAGTCGGTGACCAGCTCCGCGAGCCGGGCGTCCGCGGGCGAGGCGGCCTCCAGGCGGACCACCCGGTCCGCCACCCCGAGCAGGGCCGGCCGGTGCACCACCAGGAGCACCGTCCGCCCGACGGCGAGACGCCGGACGGCCTCGACGACCTCCGCCTCCGTCGCCCCGTCGAGCGAGGCGGTCGGCTCGTCGAGAAGCAGCACGGGCCGGTCCGCGAGGAACGCCCTGGCCAGCGCGAGGCGCTGACGCTGTCCGGCCGACAGACCGGCGCCGTCCTCACCGAGAAGTGTGTCCGCCCCGTCCGGCAGCGCGTCGACGAATCCGGCCGCGCCCGCGTCGACGAGGGCCACGCGTACCGCCACGTCGTCCGCGCCGGGGCGTGCCAGCCGTACGTTCTCGGCGATGGACCCGGCGTACAGGTGCGGTCGTTGCGGTACCCAGGCGATCCGGGAACGCCACTCCGCGAGGTCGGCCTCGGAGAGATCGACTCCCCCGGCCCGTACGCGGCCCGCGGTGGGCTCCACGAACCCGAGCAGGACGTTCAGCAGCGTCGACTTGCCCACGCCGCTGGGTCCGACGAGGGCGACCGTCTCACCGGGTGCGACGGTGAACGAGACGTCCGAGACCGCGTTCGTGGATCGTCCCGGGTAGCGCACGGTCACGCTCTCGAAGTCGATCTCCCCGGCCGCCGCGTGCAGCGATCCGGCGGCCGGCGCGGGGGTCTCCAGCACCGCGAAGATCTCCTCCGCGGCGGCGAGCCCCTCGGCGGCGGCGTGGTACTGGGCCCCCACCTGGCGCAGTGGCAGATACGCCTCGGGCGCCAGGACGAGGATGACGATCCCCACGTACAGGTCCATCTCGCCGTGGACGAGGCGCATACCGATGGTCACGGCGACGAGGGCGACCGAGATGGTGGCGAGCAGCTCCAGGGCGAAGGAGGAGAGGAAAGCGATCCGCAGCGTCCGCATGGTCGCCTGCCGGTACTCGCCGGTGATCTTCCGGATCGACTCGGCCTGCGCCTTGGCCCGGCCGAAGACCTTGAGCGTCGGCAGGCCCGCGACGACGTCGAGGAAGTGTCCGGAGAGACGCGACAGCATGCGCCACTGACGGTCCATCTGTGTGCGGGTGGCCCAGCCGATCAGGATCATGAAGAGCGGGATCAGGGGGAGCGTGCCGACGATGAGCGCCGCCGACACCCAGTCCTCGGTGACGATGCGCACCAGCACAGCGACGGGGACGACCACCGCGAGCCCGAGTTGCGGCAGGTAGCGCGAGAAGTAGTCGTCGAGAGCGTCGACCCCCCGCGTGGCGAGGGCGACCAGCGAGCCCGTCCGCCGGCCGCTGAGCCACCCTGGGCCAAGGAGTGCGGCCCGTTCCAGCAACCGCCCCCTCAGCTCGGACTTGACCGCGGCGCTCGCCCGGTGAGCGGCCAGCTCGGTGAGCCAGGCCACCACGCCCCGCCCGATCGCGACCGCCACCAACAGCAGGAGCGGCGAACGGAGTTCCGTCGCGGAGAAGCCGTGCTGGAAGGCGCCCACCACCACTTCGGCGATGAGCATCGCCTGGGCGATGACCAGCGTCGCTCCGACGACACCCAGCACCACGACCGCCAGGAGGAAGAGGCGGGTGGCTCGGGCGTACCGGAGCAGACGCGGATCGATTGGTTTCACGTGAAACACACCCTTGGCTCATCAGGCACGTTTCACGTGAAACGTGCCCACTACGTCGGACTCAGTGCGACACATCCGCGGCGATGTGGTGCGTACCGATGCGCTTGCGGAACACCCAGTAGGTCCAGCTCTGGTAGAGCAGAACGATCGGCGTGGCGATGCCGGCACACCAGGTCATGATCTTGAGGGTGTACGGGCTCGACGACGCGTTGGTGACCGTGAGGCTCCAGTCGTCATTGAGCGAGGACGGCATGACGTTCGGGAAGAGCGTCAGGAAGAGCATCGCGACCGCTGCCACGATGGTGACTCCCGAGAGCATGAAGGCCCAGCCCTCCCGGCCCGCGTTGACCGCCACCAGGGCCGCGACGAGCGCGACCACGGCGACGATCAGCGCGGCCAGCGATCCTCCGTCACCGTTGTCGGCCTGGGTCCAGACCAGGAAGGCCAGCGCCAACACGGCTGTGATCGGGCCGAGTCGCAGGGCGAGCTTGCGGGCCCGCTCCCTGATGTCGCCGACCGTCTTCAGTCCCACGAACACCGTGCCGTGGAAGGTGAACAGGGTCAGGGTGACCAGGCCGCCGAGGATCGCGTACGGGTTGAGCAGATCCCAGAAGTTGCCCACGTACTCGAAGTTCCGGTCGATCTTGACCCCGCGCACGATGTTGCCGAAGGCCACACCCCACAGGAACGCCGGGATCAGCGAGGTCCAGAAGATCGCGGTCTCCCAGTTGCGCTGCCAGTGCTCCTCGGGCCGCTTGGCCCGGTACTCGAAGGCGACACCGCGCACGATCAGGCAGACCAGGATGATCAGCAGCGGCAGGTAGAAGCCGGAGAAGAGGGTGGCGTACCACTCCGGGAAGGCCGCGAAGGTCGCGCCGCCCGCCGTGAGCAGCCACACCTCGTTGCCGTCCCACACGGGACCGATCGTGTTGATCAGCACCCGCTTCTCGGTGCGGTCCCGGGCCAGCAGCTTCGTGAGGACACCGACTCCGAAGTCGAAGCCCTCCAGGAAGAAGTAGCCGGTCCACAGGACCGCGATGAGGACGAACCAGACGTCGTGAAGTTCCATGACTCAGCAGCTCCCTGGGCCTAGTAGGAGAAGGCCATCGGCTTGTCGGCGTCATGGGAGTCGCCGCCGATCTTGGTGGGCGGGTTGAGGTCGGCGTCCGTCAGCTCGGGCGGTCCCGCCTTGACGTACTTCACGAGCAGCTTCACCTCGATGACGGCGAGGATCGCGTAGAGCGACGTGAAGACGATCATCGACGTGAGGACCTCGCCCTGCGAGACGGTGGGGGAGACCGCGTTCCGGGTCTGCAGAACGCCGTACACCACCCAGGGCTGACGGCCCATCTCCGTGAAGATCCAGCCCCAGGAGTTGGCGATCAACGGGAAGCCCAGGGTCCAGAAGGCGATGCGCCAGGCCCAGGTGGTCAGCTTCGGGCCGACTGCCTTGCTCTTGAAGAGGACGAGATGCGGCACCTCGTCGTCACCGACCCTCAGATGCTGCGGCAGCATGAACTTCTTGCGGGTCAGCCAGAGTCCGAACAGGCCGATCGCGAAGGACGCCATGCCGAAGCCGATCATCCAGCGGAACGCCCAGAAGGTGACCGGGATGATGGGCCGGTAGTCGCCCGGCCCGTACTTCTGCTGCTCGGCCTTGTTGGTGTCGTTGATGCCCGGGACGTATGAGTTGAAGTCGTCGTCGGCGAGGAACGACAGTATCCCCGGGATGGAGAGCTCGACGGAGTTGTGGCCCTTGCTCACGTCTCCGTAGGCGAAGATCGAGAAGGGCGCCGAGTTCTGGCCGTCCCACAGCGCCTCGGCGGCGGCCATCTTCATCGGCTGCTGCTTGAACATGACCTTGCCCAGCATGTCACCGCTGACCGCCGTGAGCAGACCGGCGATGACGACGGTGACGAGGCCGAGCCGCAGCGACGTCTTCATGACGCCGATGTGCTTCTTGCGGGCCAGATGGAAGGCGGCGATGCCCACCATGAAGGCACCGCCGGTGAGGAAGGACGCCGTGAGGGTGTGGAAGGCCTGGGTCAGCGCGGTGTTCTGGGTCAGTACGTGCCAGAAGTCGGTGAGTTCCGCACGTCCCTTCGCCTTGTTGATCCGATAGCCGACGGGGTGCTGCATCCACGAGTTGGCCGCGAGGATGAAGTACGCCGACAGGATCGTGCCGATCGAGACCATCCAGATGCAGGCCAGGTGGATCTTCTTCGGGAGCTTGTCCCAGCCGAAGATCCACAGCCCGATGAAGGTCGACTCGAAGAAGAAGGCGATCAGGGCCTCGAAGGCCAGCGGAGCGCCGAAGATGTCGCCCACGAAGCGTGAGTAGTCGGACCAGTTCATGCCGAACTGGAACTCCTGCACGATGCCGGTGACGACGCCCATCGCGATGTTGATCAGGAAGAGCTTGCCCCAGAACTTGGTCGCCCTGAGGTACTTCTCGTTCTCCGTCCGCACCCAGGCCGTCTGCAGGCCGGCGGTGAGCGCGGCGAGCGAGATCGTCAGGGGGACGAAGAGGAAGTGGTAGACGGTGGTGATACCGAACTGCCATCGCGCCAAAGTTTCCGGCGCCAGAGCCAATTCCACGTCGCAGTCTCCTTACGTCACCGTGGTCACAGCGGCAGTTTGCCCGCTTTGTCACGGACATCACGGGAGCAACCAGGACACGTTTGTGAACGCGTTCACATTCACAAGCAATTATGACGCATGCCCGTTCGAGCCTTGACACGTGGGGGGTCCCTCAGCGGGAGCGGCGACGACGACAGTGATCGCCCCGGCGGATCGGGACCTTACGACCGAAGATCGCGCACACGCCGCATCCAGCCCGACACCGGACAGAACCGAGCAGGTCCGGGGCGAGTAGGGCCCGGGTGGCTGGACGAGGTGAACCCAGGCGTGGACCGGGGTCGAAGGCCGGGGAAACGCGACGGGGGCGGTACCGGCGCCCGCCGGTACCGCCCCCGTCCGGATGACTACAGCTCCTGGCGGAACGCCTCGCACGCCTTGACGAAGATGTCGTTCGCCTCGGTCTCACCGATGGTCACACGGACGCCCTCGCCCGCGAACGGACGCACGACGACGCCCGCCTGCTCGCAGTGGGCCGCGAAGTCGACCGTCCGCTCCCCCAGGCGCAGCCACACGAAGTTGGCGTGCGTCTCGGGAACCGTCCAGCCCTGACCGCGCAAGGTGTCGACCACCCGGCTGCGCTCGGAGACGAGGGAGCCGACCCGGCCGAGCAGTTCGTCCTCGGCGCGCAGGCTCGCCACGGCGGCGTCCTGCGCCAGCTGGCTCACACCGAACGGCACGGCCGTCTTGCGCAGCGCGGCCGCCACCGGCTCATGGGCGATCGCGAAGCCGACGCGGAGGCCGGCCAGACCGTACGCCTTGGAGAAGGTGCGCAGCACGCAGACGTTCGGCCGGTCGCGGTAGATCGCCACGCCGTCCGGCACCTCGACGTCCCGGATGAACTCGCGGTACGCCTCGTCCAGCACGACCAGCACGTCGTTCGGCACCCGGTCGAGGAAGCGCTCCAGCTCGGCCCGGCGCACCACGGTGCCCGTCGGGTTGTTCGGGTTGCACAGGAAGATCAGCCGGGTCCGGTCCGTGATCGCGTCGGCCATCGCGTCCAGGTCGTGCACCTCGTCCGGCGTGAGCGGCACCTTCACCGAGGTCGCGCCACTGATCTGCGTGATGATCGGGTACGCCTCGAAGGAGCGCCACGCGTAGATGACCTCGTCGCCGGGGCCGCTTGTGGCCTGCAGCAGCTGCTGCGCGACACCGACCGAGCCGGTGCCGGTCGCGAGGTGGGAGACGGGGACGGCGAAACGGTCCGCCAACTCGTTCATCAGCCCGGTGCACGCCATGTCCGGGTAACGGTTGAACGAGTCGGTCGCGGCGGTGACGCTCTCGATGACACCGGGCAGGGGCGGATACGGGTTCTCGTTGGAGGACAGCTTGTACGCCACGGCACCGATCGCGGCGGGCTTGCCGGGCTTGTAGGCGGGGATCCCCGCCAGCTCGGCACGCAGCTTGGGGCTCGTCTCGCTCACCGCAGTCCTCCTCGTGACCACCAGCGGCTCAGACCGCCACCGGCTACCAATGCTTCTCACCTTATGAGGATTCGGCTCCCCTGCGAATGCTCTGTGGACAACCGGACCCCGTCCGGCCTCTCACGCCGTGATCCACCACGGGAGGGGAGCAACCTCGGGATGCCGTCCGAACGGCAGGGCATCCTCGTACGAACGTGTACGAATAGGGGGGCGCGTCGGCGTTCATCACATGCGCCGGTGGCCCGCGCCGTGGCGCGCATCCCTCGTACAGGTGAGTTGAGACCTCTTCGAAACATGGCCCACTTGGCAGGCCCATGCGCGTCGACAAGTCACGTACTGGCATTGGATCGTTCAACTACCTTTGTTTCCAAGGAAGTTAGCACTTTTTGACCATGCAGAAACGTGCCTGTCAACGCGTGCATATGCGTCCGCACTACCCCACCGCATGAGCCCTACTATCGGCTCGCCATGACAGCAGCAGGGAAGCACCAGGTGAGCCGGGCGGAGACCACCCGCCGAGGCGGTCGACCGGGCCGGGCGGGTATCAGAGACGTGGCCGCGGCCGCGGGGGTCTCCATCACGACTGTGTCCGATGCCCTCAACGGCAAGGGCCGGCTCCCGGACGCCACCCGACGCCATGTCCGCGAGGTCGCCGACCGACTGGGTTATCGCCCGTCAGCGGCGGCCCGAACCCTCCGTACCGGCAAGTCCGGCCTGATCGGCCTGACCGTGACCACATACGGGGATGAACCTTTCACCTTCACCGAGTTCGCCTACTTCGCCGAGATGGCGAGAGCCGCCACCTCGGCCGCACTCGCGCGGGGATACGCCCTGGTCATCCTCCCTGCGACCTCCCGCCACGACGTGTGGTCGAACGTGGCCCTGGACGGAACCGTGGTCATCGACCCGTCCGACCAGGACCCCGTCGTCAGCGAGCTGGTCCGGCAGGGCTTACCCGTCGTCTCCGACGGACGGCCGGCCGGAGCGCTCCCGGTCACCGCCTGGGTGGACAACGACCATGAGGCCGCCGTCCTGGGCATCCTCGACCACCTGGCCGCCGCCGGCGCGCGCCGCATCGGCCTGCTCACCGGCACCACCACGGACACGTACACCCACCTCTCCACGACCGCCTACCTGCGCTGGTGCGAGCGCGTGGGCCAGGATCCGGTGTACGAGGCCTATCCGGCGCACGATCCGTGCGCCGGAGCCGTCGCCGCCGACCGCCTCCTCGCCCGACCCGACCGCCCCGACGCCGTCTACGGCCTCTTCGACCCGAACGGCACGGACCTGCTGGCGGCGGCCCGCCGCTACGGTCTGCGCGTACCCGAAGACCTGCTCCTGGTCTGCTGCAGCGAGTCCACGGTCTACGCCAGCACCGAGCCGCCCATCACCACGCTCTCCCTCAAACCGCGCAGAATCGGCACCGCCGTCGTCCAGCTCCTGATCGACGCCATCGAAGGGGTCGAATCGGACCAACCGGTCGAGCAGGTGATACCGACGGAACTCATCGTGCGGACCTCGTCGCAGCGCAGGCCGCCCCGGACGACGGTCAGCCCGCCCCGATCACCCGAAGAGGGCTGACCCCGAAGCGACAAGGGCGGGGAAAGCCCCGCCCAATTCGGGCGAAAACCACGGTGGACCGGCCTCCTGTTCCGATTCACCACCCCTGGGTCATCACATGGCGCGATCCGCATTCCTATGATGGGCGGACGACACCGCGGGCCGCTGCGACCAGGCAGTCCGAACAGGTGCAGATGCGGCGCGATGGTGGTGGAGGGGTCGATGACTCAGGGGGCCGGTCAGGGACCCGAGGTGATGCGGACGGCGACGTTGCGCGACTTCCGGGTTCCCGCTTACGTCCACGAGACCGGTCCGTACGCGCAGAACACGCCTCAGGGCGAGGGCGCCGGACCCGTCGGGCAGTCCGGGCTGTACCCATCGGGAGAGCCCACGCCGTACGCGGTCATGGACTCCACCGAGGACTTCCCGGGCGAGTTCCCGGGAGAATTCCCCGAGGGATACACGCCCACACAGCGCGATCTGCCGGTCATCAACCGAGGTGACACGGTTCAGGTCACCGTCGACCCGGCGGCCGTCCCGGTCCCCGACGAGGGCCCAGGGCCGCTGTACGTCGTCGGCGACGTGCACGGCTACCTCGACCAGCTGGTCGCCGCGCTCCAGGAGCAGGGGCTCCTCGACGCCGCGGGCAACTGGTCCGCGGGCACCGCACGTCTCTGGTTCCTCGGCGACTTCACCGACCGCGGCCCGGACGGCATCGGCGTGATCGACCTCGTGATGAGGCTCTCCGCCGAGGCGGCCGCGGCCGGCGGCTACTGCAAGGCGCTCATGGGCAACCACGAGCTGCTGCTGCTCGGCGCCAAGCGGTTCGCCGACACCCCCGTCAACTCCGGCGCGGGCACCGCCACCTTCCAGGCCGCCTGGCTGCTCAACGGCGGCCAGAAGACGGACATGGACCGCCTCCAGGACCACCACCTCCAGTGGATGGCCCGCCTCGACGCCATGGAACTCGTCGACGGACACCTGCTGGTGCACTCCGACACGACCGCCTACCTCGACTACGGCGACTCGATCGAAGCGGTCAACGACACCGTCCGGGAAACCCTCACCCGCAACGACGCCGACGAGTGCTGGGACGTGTTCCGCAAGCTCACCAAGCGCTTCGCCTTCCGCGACGACGGCGGCTCCGAGGCCGTCCGCGAACTGCTCGGAACGTACGGCGGCACACGCATCGTCCACGGTCACAGCCCCATTCCGTACCTGCTGGGCGAGGTCGGCACGGAGGAGGGCGAGGACAGCGCGGGCCCCGTGGTGGAGGGGCCGCACCTCTACGCCGACGGACTCGCCATCGCCATGGACGGCGGAGTGACCATGGCCGGAAAGCTACTGGTCCAGCAACTTCCTTTGGATATCTGACCGTTCAGCGGGCAGGCGTCTCTCCGGGTGGAGCGCGCCGGCCAGGGGCCAATTTCTGGAAACCCCCTGTCACGGCGTGCCGTCACCGCTCTACCATCGGCTTATCCGTAGCAGGCTCCCCTCCGTTTCTGCCCAACGGCTCGTCAGCGTGCGAGCCATCAGCCCTACGGAGCATCGGGGGATGCAGATGAACAGCGTTCCGCAGCACCTGCTGAGCGAGGACCGCCAGGATTACGAGCGGATCCTCGACGAGGCGCTGCGCTCCGCACCACACCGCCCGGAACTCGCCGCTGTCGGCCAGCGGCTCAACCTCGAACAACTGCGCACCATGGCGCTCAACGCCACCGCCCTCATCACGACGGCCGCGGCGGACGAGTACACGCACTACGTGAAGGCCCGCGAGGAAATGCGCCGCCCGGTGGCGTCCACTCCGGTCGTGAGTGAGGAGACCGGCTCCCCGGAGCCGGGCGCCGGCGCGATGGGGCTCGCCGCCACCGTGAGCGAGGTCACCGAGACCGCGGGCGCGGGCGCCATCGCCGTCGTCGCGGTGCTCGCCCCCGTCCTCGCCGGGACGGCCGCGGTGATATTCCTGCTCGTGGGCTACATCCTCAAGATGCTCAACCCGGAGCCGGACATCGCCCGGACCCTCCTGACCACCGGATGGGTCTTCGGCGCGGTCACCGCGGCGGCGATCCTCGTCGCCGCGGCCGGTCTGCTGCTGACGGCCCTGCGCAACAGTTCGTCCTCGCTCCTGGCGGGAGCGGGCGGCGAGTTGACCGAACAGGTCGCCCGGGCCAGGGACGCCTGGCACGACGCCCTGCTGGAGCGCGGCATCCTGCCGTTCTTCCGGGAAGCCCTCGCGGATCCGGGCTCGGTGGCCCTGGACCGCGCCACACCGGCGCCCAGCCGCATCCCGCACCTGGGCTACGACCGGCCGGGGTTCAGCAGCCCCGACAGCGGACCGGCGGCGGGTCCGCGCCCGAGTTTCTCCAGCCCGGACTTCTCGAGCCCGGACTTCGGGGGGCCGGAACACCAGCCCGAATAATTCCGGACCGCCGACGGCCGGGACCACGGGGGAAGGGCCCGCGCAGGCGCGCGGGCCCACACGGCTGCCTCGGGGAGGGTGACGGCCGGTCCTCCGGCCGGCACCCTCACTGTCGTCGTCTCAGACGATCCCCAGCCGCCGGGCCTCGCGCATCCACGAAGGGAACTCGGACAGCAGCCGGTCGTAGAGCTCCGCGTCCGGTACGTCGCTGATGTCGTCGACGGCGAAGAAGCCCACGTTGTCGACGCGCCGGCCGGGCAGGGTGTCGAACCGCTCCAGCACACCGTAGTTGGAACGCCCCAGCCCCACGAACTGCCAGAAGACCGGCTCGTCCACCGCCGCCCGCAGCTCGGTCTCGATCTCCTTGTTGCGGTAGACGCCGCCGTCGGAGAAGAAGAGCACCAGTGTGGGGGCGGCGGGGTTCTCACGGACGTACGTGCGCACCTCCGCGATCACCTTCTGCTCCTCGTTCTGGATTCCCACCGCGCGCATGTCCACCTGACCCGGCAGCAGGCCCTTGCGCGGCTTCTTGCGCCGGAACAGCGTCAGTTCACCGACCCGGACATGGCGTTGCAGCCACTCCGGCAGCTCTCCCAGCGCGAGGTCCGGCAGCCGGGCCGGGTTCGAGGCGAACGTCCACGCCTGCATCTCACCGTCGTCGTCGAGCTGCGCGGCCACCGCGGCCATCCGCTCCACGACGTCCGCGACGACACCCTTCGAATACAGGAAGGACATGGACCCGGAGGCATCCAGAACCAGGATGACGCGCGCCGTCACCCCCTCCGCCCCGTGCTTGCGCAGGCTGACCGCCACCTGCTCCTTCCGCAGGGAGAGCCGCTTGCGCATGTCCACCGGCAACTGCTCCTCGCCCTTGACCAGACGCGGAGCGGAGGCGGCGGCCGGGACAGGGGCAGGGGCCGCAGGCGAGCGGGGCGGTACGGGAGGGGCGGACGGCGGCGGAGCGCTCGCGTGCGGCGAGCCGGCGGGCGGGACGGGGGCGGCCGACGCTACCGGTGCGGGCCATGTCGCGTCGGCCGGCCGAGGTGCCGGGGCAGCGGGAGGGGGCGGGAACACGGAGGTGGGCGTGGGCGATGCCGTGGGCGTGGGCGTGGGTGCAGAGGCCGCCGGCGACCCGGTGGCATCCGGTTCCTCGTCCACACTGATCCCGAAGTCGGTGGCCAGGCCCGCGAGGCCTGACGCGTACCCCTGTCCCACCGCGCGGAACTTCCACTGACCGGCCCGCCGGTACAGCTCACCACCGATGAACGCCGTCTCCGTCGTGGCCTCCATCTCGAACAGCGCCAGCTCGCGGCCCGTCCCGGCGTCGAGCAGGCGCAGCCGCAGACCGGACAGCCGGCCGAAGGTGCCCCCGTCCGCCGAGGCGCCGAGCACGACCCGGTCGATCTCCGGTTCCAGGGCCCCCAGATCCACTCCGACGGTGTCCGTCGTGGCCCCGCCGTCCCGTCGCTTCCCCAGATGACGCACGGCACCCGAGGCGTGCTGAGGCTGGTTGTAGAAGACGAAGTCACCGTCGTCCCTCACCCGTCCGTCGGCACGGAGCAGCAGCGCCGAGGCATCGGCGTCCGGCGCACCGGTGCCCCCGGACCAGCCGAGCTCGACCTGCACCGCCTCGACGGCGACGGGAAGGTTGCCGCCCTTGCTCATCGATGTCGCTGTCATACGCCCAGTCTGCCCAGAGAACCGGGCACCGGGCCCGCCCGATACACAACCAGCCGCACGCGCCTCCATCCGTCCACCGGCCCGGGGCGGCCGCTCCGACCTCGGTTCCCAGCCCCTCGGTAGGGGCGCGGCCTCAGAGCGAGGGGGTGGCGTCCGTCGCCGCCCGTACGAACGCGCGCAGCCGCTCGGTGGTGTTGGCCTCACTCCAGATCAGTCCCCTCTCGATCGGCGGCGCGTCATACAGAGGCACGTAGGCGACATCGGGCCGGGGGTAGTACCGCCGGGAGTGGTCCCCCACGGGCAGGACGCCCCGCCCCATCGCGACGAGGGTCAGCATCTCCGAGAAGGACTCGCCGACCGGGCCCTTCGGAACGGGCCTGCCCGACGGAGTGCGGTCCGGCGTACGGTCCCGCTTGAACCCCGCCGAGGTCACGTGCGGGTACCGCACCACGGGGTGCTCCGCGAGCACCTCGACGGACACGCCCTCCTCGCCGGCGAGCGGATGACCGGCCGCGACGGCGAGCACCCGTCCCTCCCGCAGCAGCGCGGGTCCGCAAGCCATCCCGTCGAAGGGGTACGACGCGAGCAGAAGGTCGATCGAACCGTCCACCAGGCTTGCGCGTGAGTTGGCCAGCTGGACCTCCCGCACGTCGACACGGCAGTCCGGGTGCCGCTCCTCGAACAGGGCGACCGCTCTGAGCAGTGCGGGTGCCGTCCACTCCCCGAGGAAGGCCACTCGCAACTCCCCGGTGACCCCACGGCTGGCGTCCCTCGCCCGTCGCAGCGCCTCGTCCATCGCGGCGACCAAGGGCACCAGGTCGTCGGCCAGTCGGCGTCCGATCGGGGTGAGCCGGACCGAGCGGCTGTTTCGTTCGAACAGCGAGCCGCCCACCTGACGCTCGACCTTCTTGATCACCTGGCTGACCCGTCCGGTGGTGATCAACAACCGCTCGGCGGTGCGGCCGAAGTGCAGCTCCTCGGCCAGCGCCAGGAAGGTCTCGATCTCCAGCCGCTCCAGCACGATTCCTCCGGCGTTAAATCTGGCTCAACGGTCGTACACCGATCCTGCCTTGATGACGACTGCCGTACGGCGGATCGTAGAAGGCGTCACCATGGCCTTTCGGGGCAACCCCGGCCAGGCCCTCGTCTCCTCACCCTTCACCTGAGCCCCTTGGGCCCTCACCTGAACGGGAACCACATGACTGCCTCGGAGATCACCTCCTATCTGGACAACCTCGACGGTCCGCTGCGCGAGACCGCCGGGAAGATCCGCCCCGTCATCGACTCCGCCCTCCCGGAAACGTCCGGTGCGCTGTGGCACGGGCATCCCACCTGGAGCCTCGGCGACAGACCCGGCCGGACCCCGGTCTGCCTGCTCAAGGCCTACACGTCCTACGTCACCTTCGGCCTCTGGCGCGGCCAGGACGTGGCCGACCCGTCAGGCCGGCTGGTGGCCGGGTCCCGCCGGATGGCCTCCGTGAAGCTCAGCCGTGTCGACGAGGTCGATCCGGCCCTCTTCGCCGAGTGGCTCCGTCTCGCCGTGGCGCTGGAGACGTCATGAGCTCCGTGCGCGTGAAGGCCTTCGACCACCTGGTGCTCACCGTCGAGGACGTCGAACGGTCCCTGGACTTCTACATCGGTCTCCTCGGCCTGGAACCGGTCCGCGTCGCCGAGTGGCGCGTCGGTCAGGCTCCGTTCCCGTCGGTGCGGGTCACCGAGGAGACCATCATCGACCTGGCCGCCGGCGCCCGAGGGGGGTCGAACGTCGACCACATCTGTCTCGCGGTGGAACCGCTGGACTGGGACGAGGTGGTCGCCTCCGGAACCTTCACCGTCGTCGACGGACCCGGCCCACGCTTCGGCGCTCGGGGTACGGCCACCTCGCTCTATGTCCGCGACCCCGACGGCAACACAGTGGAACTGCGCTGGTATCCGCAGGACACCACGGCATGACCGGCCGGCGCCCGACCGACTGCCGCTCGACAGCCCGCCGGTCACGGCCCGGGGGTTCGGTGACCCGGACCGCGACCCACGGAACGGGTCAGTCGGCCAGCGGCAGATAGACGCGGTTGCCCGCCTCCGCGAACTCCCGGGACTTCTGGAGCATGCCCTCGGAGATCTCCGCCTCCGAAGCACCCGCAGCCCTGTCGCCACCGAACCGTTCGTTGATGCTCTGGCTGATCTTCATCGAGCAGAACTTCGGTCCGCACATCGAGCAGAAGTGGGCCGTCTTGGCGGGCTCGGCCGGAAGCGTCTCGTCGTGGAACTCCCGGGCCGTGTCCGGGTCGAGAGCCAGGTTGAACTGGTCCTCCCACCGGAACTCGAAGCGGGCATCGGACAGCGCGTCGTCCCAGTCCTGCGCACGGGGGTGGCCCTTGGCGAGATCGGCCGCATGAGCGGCGATCTTGTAGGTGATGACGCCTGTCTTGACGTCGTCACGGTTGGGCAGCCCCAGGTGCTCCTTGGGCGTCACGTAGCAGAGCATGGCCGTGCCCCACCAGGCGATCATGGCGGCACCGATGCCGGAGGTGATGTGGTCGTACGCGGGCGCGACGTCGGTGGTCAGCGGGCCGAGCGTATAGAACGGAGCTTCATCACAGATCTCCTGCTGAAGGTCGATGTTCTCCTTGATCTTGTGCATCGGGACATGTCCCGGGCCTTCGATCATCGTCTGTACATGGAAACGCTTCGCGATCGTGTTGAGTTCCCCGAGCGTCCTCAACTCCGCGAACTGCGCGGCGTCGTTGGCGTCCGCGATGGAGCCGGGCCGCAGACCGTCGCCGAGCGAGTAGGTGACGTCGTACGCGGCGAGGATCTCGCAGAGCTCCTCGAAGTTCTCGTACAGGAACGACTCCTGGTGGTGCGCGAGGCACCAGGCCGCCATGATCGAGCCGCCGCGCGAGACGATGCCGGTCTTGCGGTTCGCGGTGAGCGGCACGTACGCCAGCCGGACCCCCGCGTGGACCGTCATGTAGTCCACACCCTGCTCGGCCTGCTCGATGACCGTGTCCTTGTAGATCTCCCAGGTGAGCTCCTCGGCACGGCCGTCGACCTTCTCCAACGCCTGGTAGAGCGGCACGGTTCCGATGGGCACGGGGGAGTTGCGCAGCACCCACTCTCGGGTCGTGTGGATGTTCCGCCCGGTAGACAGGTCCATGACAGTATCGGCGCCCCAGTGAGTCGCCCAGGTCATCTTCTCGACCTCCTCCTCGATGGAGGAAGTGACGGCGGAGTTGCCGATGTTGGCGTTCACCTTCACCAGGAACCGCTTGCCGATGATCATCGGCTCGATCTCGGGATGGTTGACGTTCACGGGCAGAACCGCCCGGCCGGCGGCGATCTCCTCGCGCACGACCTCGGGTTCGACGTTCTCGCGAACGGCGACGAACTCCATCTCGGGGGTGATCTCACCGCGGCGGGCGTATGCGAGCTGCGTGACCGCCTGCCCGGAACGCCCCCGCCGGGGCTGACGCGGCCGTCCCGGGAAGACCGCGTCGAGATTGCGCAGACCACCGCGCGGAGTTGTGTGCTTGATCCCGTCGTCCTCCGGACGGACGGGACGGCCCGCGTACTCCTCGGTGTCACCGCGAGCGATGATCCAGTTCTCCCGCAGCGGCGCCAGCCCCCGGCGCACATCCGTGTCGATGCTCGGATCGGTGTACGGGCCGGAGGTGTCGTACAGCGTCACGGACTGCCCATTGGTCAGGTGCACCTGACGGACCGGCACGCGCAGATCGGGGCGCGTACCCCCGACGTACGCCTTGTGCCAGCCGATGGACTTCCCGGCCTCATCGGTCGGAGACAGCGAAGAAGCGCCGTCCGTCTGGCTGGAGGCAGGCGTGCGTACGTCCTTGTTGGTCATGAGACCTACTCCCTACGCCGGCATTACCCGGTAACAGGTTCGGCGGTCGACGCAGCGGCTTCCGTTCGCCGATGTTTCATGTGAAACATCGCGAAGACGGAGGTCAGCGCCCTCTCAGCCCGGTGCTCCGAGCTCCCGCGTGTGCAAAGGTGACTCCACGCTAGCGTCATATCTGGCGCGGTGAACAGGGGGCCCTTGCCGTTCTTGCGATGATCGGGCGGTGACGACGACCCAGCAGCCCTCGTTCCCACCGTCCGAGCCGCCCCGCCGTCCGGGCTCCGACGACGGCCACGAACGTGGTCCCGGCAGCGGTCGTGGGCACGAACCTGGGCCTTCCGATGGGCGGGGACACGGGCACGGTTCTGGACCCGGAAACGGTCCCGGTCCGAAACCGGGCGGCGGACACACCGGCCCTGGTGACGGCGACGGACAAGGACAGGGCCCCGGCGGTGGGCACGGTCACGCGCACAGCCACAACCACGGGCCGGCTGCCCCTGTCTCGAAGCATCTGCGCAAGGTCATCGCCGCGGTGCTCATCCCCTTCGCCGCCGCGGTCGCGGTGGGCCTCGTGGTGCTGTGGCCCGGCGGCGCACCGGCTCACGAACGCACCGGTGTCGGCTTCGACCGGCAGACCCAGAACGCGACGGTCACCAAGATCGTCCAGGTGGACTGCAAGTCCGTCAACGCCTCGGGGGAGACGCCGACGGGCGACACCTCCACGGCCGAGGGCGCGTCCGCGCAGCAGCAGGCGACGGGTGAGTGCAAGCGGGCGACCATCCGGATCGACACCGGCAAGGACAAGGGCCGTACGTTCACGGAGATCGTCCAGCCGGACCAGTCACGGCAGTTGCATCAGGACGAGAAAGTCATCGTCGCCTACGAGCCCTCGGCCCCCAAGGATCTCCAGTACTCGGTGGCGGACGCCAACCGCAAGCTGCCCCTGACGCTACTGGCGGGCCTGTTCGCCGTGGTCGTCGTGGTGGTGGGCCGGATGCGCGGCGTCATGGCGCTGATCGCTCTGGCCATCAGCTTCATGATCCTGAACTTCTTCATCCTGCCCGCGATCCTGCAGGGGTCGAACCCGCTGATCGTGGCGGTCGTCGGGTCCAGCGCGATCATGTTGATCGCCCTCTACATGTGCCACGGGCTGTCGGCCCGAACATCCGTGGCGGTGGTCGGCACCCTGCTCTCCCTGCTGCTGATCGGCATCCTGGGCTCGGTCTTCATCGACTGGGCCGTCCTGACCGGCAACACGGACGACAGCACCGGCCTGATCCACGGCCTGTACCCGTCGATCGACATGAGCGGTCTACTGCTGGCCGGGGTCATCATCGGCTCGCTCGGTGTGCTCGACGACGTGACGGTGACGCAGACGTCCGCGGTCTGGGAGCTGCACGAGGCGAACCCCACGATGGGCTGGCGCGGCCTGTATCGGGCTGGTATCCGGATCGGCCGCGACCACATCGCGTCCGTGGTCAACACGCTCGTCCTGGCGTACGCGGGCGCCGCGTTGCCGCTGCTGCTGCTCTTCTCGATCGCACAGAGCAGCGTGGGCACCGTCGCCAACAGCGAACTGGTCGCCGAGGAGATCGTGCGCACTCTGGTCGGATCGATCGGCCTGGTCGCCGCGGTGCCGGTGACGACAGCGCTGGCCGCTCTGGTGGTCGCGGCGGACCGTGACGGGGTACCGGCCGTGTCGGTGGCACCCGCGGGCGCCAGGATGTCGGCCAGGAGCGGGAAGGGCCGCCGCCGCAAGCGCTGAGCCGCCTCTGACGGGCAGGCGCACCTGGGTCCGTGGCGGCCGCCCCCGCTGAGGAAGCGTTACTCCGCCCGGGGGTGACGAGGTTTCAGCCTGCGCTCTGCTCCTCCGCCAGGATGCGGTCGAGCGCGTCGTCCAGGTAGGTGTCGAACCCGTCGAGCGACCGCTCCTGACCGAGGGGCACGAGCTTGTCCGTACGGTCGAGGAAGGCGACGAGTGGTGCCGTCCCCGACCGGAACAAGGCGTGGTCCGAGCCGACCTGAAGCCTGATCAGTACCTCGCCGAACGCCTCCGGGTCGGCCGGCGCGATGTGCACATCGCCGTCACCGCATGCCCTGCCCACCCCGTCGATGAGCAGCTCCCGCCCGAACGCCCAGGTCACCGGCGCGTCGCCGGGCAGGTGGAAGGTCAACCGGACGGCGTACGGATCGCGGGTCTCGTAGCGCAGTTCCACCGGAATGCGGAAGGACAGCTCCTCGGACACGAGGAAGCTCATCATGACTTCTGCCTGCACCGACTCGCGCATCGTCTACCCCGTCGTTCGCTGTCACCTGGCCAGGAATCGTCCCCCTGACACAGCTGAAATATTGCTCAACGTGCACGACAGATCACAAGGAGTGAGTTTTCAGATACTGATAGAGATACCGAGTGACCCCAGGACCAGGCCGATTTCACTCTGCAACTTCCGTGTCGCAAGGAGCAGTCGGTCGGCTTGGTGGGAGGGGAGGGAAAGGCCGATTGACCCGGCAGTACTGCCCACGGTGATGGGGATGGCGGCGCAGACGGCACCCAGCGCGTACTCCTGCCGCTCGATCACCGGTTCCATGCGGCCGGTCCGTTCGAGGCGCCGCAGCAGCCGGTCTTCGTCACGCACCGTGTACGGCGTGAGGGACTGCACCGGGTAGCGGGTGAGGTGCTCGCGCCGCGACTTCTCGTCCAACTGGGACAGCAGGCACTGGCCGATCGCGTGCGCGTGCCCGGTCTCGCGGAAGTCCGCCCACTCCTCGACCGCGGGGTTCGCGGGAGTGTCGGCCACGCACATGACCTCGATCTCGCCCTCGCGGTAGATCGCGTAGTAGACGGGGGCTCCGATCGCGTCACGCCAGCGGGCGAGCGTCTCGCTCACCGTGCTGCGACGTTTCTGCTGGGCTCCGCTGCTGCTCAGGCGTTCGGCGGCGTCCCCCAGGAAGAACAGCCCCTTCTCGCGGCGCAGATAGCCCTCGTGGACGAGGGTGCGCAGCAGGTGGTAGGCGGTCGGCAGCGCGAGTCCGGCCTCCCTGGCGAGCTGTTTGGCAGGGGCGCCCTGGTCACGGGAGGAGACCGCCTCGAGCAGGCGCATGGCTCGCTGCACCGAGCCGATCAGCGTGGTGGGGTGCGGGTCCAGGGGGGCTGCTTCGGGTTCCGGGGAGGCTACGCGCGCGGTGCGTACCGCTCCGGACGCCGGGGGGCGTGGAGCGGAGGCCGGCGGACGCGCGCTCCCCGTGGGCACGTCCTCCTGCCGCGTACGGGAAGCGGGGGACTGCGCCGTCGGGCCGCGCGGAGTGGTCTGCTCCCCCGGGGAGGCCGGAGGGACCGGCGACGAGCGGGGCGGGGTCGTCTCCCCTGGGGACGTACGCGGTTGCACCGGTGTGACACGGGCCCCCGCGGGTTCGCCCGATCGCTGGAGGGGTGGAGCGGCGGATGGTGCGGGTGCGGTGTCAACCGTGGCCAAGGGGCACTCCCGAAGCGCGAGGAGGACCGCCCGTGCGGGGGAACACGGGAGGGGGTGTGCGCTGCCCGCGGGAATCGACCCCCGCGTCGAATTCCGGACTTTAACCGTCAGCCGCCGCTCACAGCCGTCCTCGCCGGAAACTTCCCTCGCCCGAGGGAACCTTGGGTTCCCTTTCCCCCCACACCGTTACCGATCGCTCACCCTCTCGCACCTCACCAGTCGCTGCGCGAGGACGAACTCGACATGAACTTCCGCACGATGTAGATCAGTCCGCCGACCAGCGCGACGAAGACGAGCAGCTTGAAGAGCAGGCCGATGACGAAGCCGACGACGCTCGCTATCAGGCCACCGAACACCACCAGCGCGATGACCGGCACCGCGACCCACTTCACCCACCACGGCATACCGTCGAAGATCTCTCGCATCGCCTTTGTCCTTGCCTCTTCTCGCCCGTGGTCCCAACATCGGGACGCCGATTCCGGGTTCTCTGATGTCCTGCGTCGATGCTAGGTCGCCGATGGGGCCGCACGGGGGCCTCGCGCCCCTTGTCCTCCCCTGACCGTCCCCCTAGGGAACCCTGAGACTGCGGGTCAGCTCTCCGGGGGAGAGAACATCACCAGGACCCGGAGATCCTCGGTGATGTGGTGGAACTTGTGGGCGACCCCGGCGGGTACGTAGACGACGCTGCCGCGTGCCACCGGGGTGGTCTCCAGACCGACCGTGATCGACGCGCGACCGCTCACCACGAAGTAGACCTCGTCCTGGGCGTGGGGGTTCTGGGGGTCGTGCTCCCCCGCGTCGAGGGCGTACAGCCCGACCGACATGTTCCGCTCACGCAGGAACTGCAGGTAGGCCCCGTCGTTGGCGGCGCGTTCCGCCTCCAGTTCGTCCAGCCGGAATGCCTTCATCGTCCTCGTCCGCTGTCGTGCACCGCGGGCCTTGTCCACAGCCGCTACGTGCTTGTCGATCTCGTCTGCCACGATCAGACACATGAAGAATTTCGTAGTCAAGACGATCGCCAACGCGGGGGCCCTGGCCATCGCCGTATGGCTGCTCGACAAGATCACCCTCACGGGCGACAGCACAGGCAAGAAGATAGGCACCCTGCTGCTCGTCGCGCTGGTCTTCGGACTGGTGAACTTCCTGGTCAAGCCGGTCGTGAAGGTGCTGACCTTCCCGCTCTTCATCCTCACGCTCGGCCTGATCACCCTCGTGGTGAACGCCTTGATGCTGCTGCTCACCTCGTGGCTCGCCGACAAGCTCGACCTGAGCTTCCACGTGGAGGGCTTCTGGACCGCCGTCCTGGGCGGCTTGATCATCTCCGTCGTCTCCTGGGCGCTGAACGTCGTCCTGCCCGACGGCGACGACGACTGAGAGACCTCCATGTCCTATCGCGTCTGTTTCGTCTGTACCGGCAACATCTGCCGGTCGCCGATGGCCGAGTCCGTCTTCCGCGCCCATGTGAGGGACGCCGGACTCGCCGAACTGGTGGAGGTCGACAGCGCGGGCACGGGCGGCTGGCACGAGGGCGATGGCGCCGACGAGCGCACGGTCGCCGTCCTGGAGGCCAACGGCTACCGGAGCGGCCACGCGGCCCGGCAGTTCCAGGTCTCGTGGTTCTCCCGTCTCGACCTCGTCGTAGCGCTCGACGCGTCCCACCTCAAGGCGCTGCGCCGGCTGGCACCGACCGCCGAGGACGCCGAGAAGGTCCGGCTGCTGCGGTCCTACGATCCCGCGGCGGGCGCCGACCTGGACGTCCCCGATCCGTATTACGGACATATGGACGGCTTCGACGAATGTCTTGAGATGGTGGAGGCGGCGAGCCCAGGACTGCTCGCCGCGGTTCGAGAGCAAGTGGAAGGACGAGCGGCATGACGTCTGGGGATTTCGTCACGGGAAGCGGCGCCGGCGCGGCAGGACAGAACGAGGGCACGGCGCTACGGGGTGACGGCACCCGCGCGGTGCGTGCCGGGCTGCCCGAGCCCGTCAAGTACGAGCCCACGCTGCCCGGCCCCGTCTTCGCCGCGCACTTCCATCTACCCGGTGAACCGACCGGCCCGTACACCTACGGCCGTGACGAGAACCCGACGTGGACCCTTCTGGAGCGTGCCATCGGCGAACTGGAGGCGCCAGGACAGGACGGCGTCGAAACGCTCGCCTTCCCTTCGGGCATGGCCGCCATCTCCGCCGTACTCTTCTCCCAGCTGCGCGCCGGCGACGTCGTCGTCCTGCCCGACGACGGCTATCAGGTCCTGCCGCTCGTGCGCGAGCAGCTGACGGCGTTCGGTGTCGAGGTGCGCACCGCACCCACCGCCGGGGACGCCCAGTTGGAGCTGCTCGACGGGGCGAAGCTGCTCTGGATCGAGACGCCGTCCAACCCCGGGCTCGACGTGTGCGACCTGCGGCGCCTCGTGGAAGCCGCCCATGCACGGGGCACCCTCGTGGCCGTCGACAACACGCTGGCCACCCCGCTCGGACAGCGCCCGCTGGAGCTCGGGGCCGACTACTCCGTGGCCAGCGGCACCAAGATGCTCACCGGACACGGCGACATCCTCCTGGGGTACGTCACCGGACGCGACGCCGCCCTGATGACTCCCGTCCGACGCTGGCGCAAGGTGGTCGGCGCCATCCCCGGCCCGATGGAGGCCTGGCTGGCCCACCGCTCGCTCGCCACGCTGCAACTGCGCGCCGACCGGCAGACCGCCAACGCCCGGACGATCGCCGAGGCGCTGCGGGAGCGGCCCGAGGTGACCGGGCTGCGCTACCCGGGGCTCCCCGACGACCCCTCGTACAAGATCGCCTCGCAGCAGATGCGGCGGTTCGGCTGCGTGGTGTCGTTCACGTTGCCCACCCGCGAGCACGCGGACCGTTTCCTCGACGCGCTGACCCTGGTGGACGACGCCACCAGCTTCGGCGGGGTGCGGTCGACGGCCGAGCGGCGTGGGCGCTGGGGCGGGGACGCCGTGCCGGAAGGGTTCATCCGTTTCTCGGCGGGCGCCGAGGATCCCGAGGACCTGGTGGCGGACGTGCTGCGGGCTCTGGACGCGTCCTCGGAGTAGGGAGGGCATGACGGCGGGATCAGTACCCCCGCTACGCACAACGGACGGTCCGAGCCTCCCCCCTCGTGGCTCGGACCGTCCCGGTTCTGCGCGCGAAGAACCGCGCGCACAAGGCTAGTTGACTCTGTGTCAGTGTCCAATCACAGTAGCGACAGAGACCTATCGACTTATTTATAGTTGGGGCTCGCGCGGGGGTGCTGGAAGGGGAGGGGCACCATGGACTTGGCCTTGCTGCGCACTTTTGTGACGGTGCACCGGGCCGGTTCCTTCACTCGCGCCGCCGCGCTGCTCGGGCTCTCGCAGCCGGCCGTGACCTCACAGATCCGCACGCTGGAGCGGCAGCTGGGACGGCCCCTGTTCCTGCGCCAGGCCCGCGGGGTGACCCCCACGACGATCGGCGACGAACTGGCGCACAAGGCGGCGCCGCATCTCGACGCGCTCGTCGAGATCGCCGAGACCGGCCTCGACGAGGACTCCCACGTCCGCACACTGCACCTCGCGGGGCCTCCGGAGTTCACGGCTGAACGGGCACTGCCCGCTCTCACGGAACTGACCGGGGAGGACGGCCAGGGCTTCGCGCTGCGCGCCTCCTTCGGCAACGCGGAGGAGACCCTGGAGGGCCTCGCCGCCGGACATCATGATCTGGCCATCACAACGGCCCGTCCACGGGGTGCGCTCCTCACCGCGACTCCGCTCTGCGACGAAGAACACGTCCTGGTCGCCGCCCCGCGCTGGGCCGCCGAAGTCGGCCCCGGCAAACTCCGCCGCAAGGGGGCCCGCGCGCTGGAGGACTTCCCGGTCGTCGAGGTCCACGAGTCTCTGCCGCTCGTCGCCCGCTACTGGGCCTCGGTCTTCGACTGCCGTCCGGCCTCCTCCGGCATGGTCGTCGTCCCCGATCTGCGAGCCGTCCTCGCCTGCGCCGCCGCAGGCGCCGGCCTCGCCGTCCTGCCCGCCTACCTCTGCGCCGACGCCATCGCACGCGGTGACGTCGTGGCGCTTCTCGATCCCGCCGTGCCGCCCCTGCGCACGTACTTCCTCGTCGTCCGGACGGGCACGCTGGCGATGCCGCACATCGCGCGGGCCCACGAGTGGCTGCTGCGAGCGGCCGCGGACTGGAGCTGATGGCTCAGGTCGTCAGCACCGCGGCCGGGTCTTCCGGGGGATTCACGTGAAATCGCGCGGCGGTGATGTTTCACGTGGAACCAGCCGGGCCACATTCCTCCCATGACCGTCCGACCCGTGGTCAAGCGCACCGCCCGTGCCGTCCTGCTCGATGGCGACGACCTGATCCTGATCAAGCGCACCAAGCCCGGCGTCGATCCCTACTGGCTCACCCCGGGTGGCGGGGTCGAACCGGAGGACTCGACTGTCGTCGAGGCGCTCCACCGTGAGGTGCACGAGGAACTCGGCGCCAAGATCATCGACGTGGTTCCCTGTTTCGTGGACACCGTCGAGCACATCGGGGACGACGGTGGCGCGACCGGCGTGAAGGTCCAGCACTTCTTCGTCTGCCACCTGGAGTCCATGGATCCGTCCCTGCGGCACGGTCCGGAAATGGATGAGCCCTGCGGCGAGTACGAGATCGTCCGCGTCCCGTTCACTCGTGTCGGCATCGCTTCGGTCCACCTCGTGCCGCTGTCGCTGAGGCACTACCTCGACGGGAACATCGAGGGCGTGCGCGCCATGCACGCACCGGACCTGGGCTGACCCACGCGGTCGGCGTCGGTTCAGGACGCCGGCGGTCAGTCGCCCACCGCCGCGACGAGTTCCTCCACCGAGTCGTGGCGGATGCGGTCCGACGGGATGCCGATGTCCCGGAGCGCGTCGACACCGCTGCGGATCATGCCGGGCGGACCCGAGAGATACGCGTCGTACTCGTTCCACGGCCCGTACTCGCGCACGACGTCCGGCAGTTGCAGGTGTGCCTGTTGGTCGATGACCGGGCGCACCGCGAGCCAGGGGTGGCTCTGCTGGAGCCGCAGCATGGTGTCGATGTCGTACAGGTCATGATCCGTGCGCGCCCCGTAGAAGACCTCGACGGGGCGGCGGTGTCCGTGCTCGGCGACATCCTCGACCAGGGCCTTGATGGGCGCGATGCCGGTGCCGCCGCCGAGGCAGAGCAGCCCGCTGTCGGTGGTGTGGTCGACGGTCATCGAGCCGGACGGAGGGCCGAGCCGGACGACGTCGCCGGGCCGGGCACGGTGCACGAGCGCGTTGGAGACCCAGCCGGCCGGAACGGCCTTCACGTGGAACGTCAGCAGTCCGTCGGAGCGGGGCGCGGAGGCGAAGGAGTAGTGCCGCCAGACCCGCGGCCACCACGGCGTCTCGACGCTCGTGTACTGGCCGGCGAGGAACGGGTACGGCTGGTCGGGCCGGACGGTGATGACGGCGACGTCCGGTGTCCTCAGGTCGTGGGACACCACCTCGGCGTACCACCACGCGGGAGCCCGCAACTCGTCGACGGCCGCTGCGTCGATCATGACCTGGGAGATCGTCGTGTACGTGCGCACCCAGGCGGCCTCCGTCTCCGGATCCCAGACCGCCGCGGCGTAGTGGCTGAGGGAACCGATCAGGCACTCGCCGACGGCCGGGTAGTGCTCGGGCCGGGTTCCGTACTTGCGGTGTCCGCGTCCGAGGTTCTGCAGATACGCGACGAGGACATCGGTGTTGTCGATGTGCTCGGCGGCGGTCAGCAGCGCCTTGAGCAGCCGGTCCCGCTGGGTGTCCATCGCGGCCGGGAACAGCGGGCGGAGTTCCGGGTGCCGCACGAAGAGCAGCGCGTAGAAGTACGACGTGACCTTGTCGGCGACCGGGCCGACCTCCGCCATGGTCCGGCGGACCAACACGGCGTCGGGGGACGGCCGTCGCGCGGCCGCGGGCTGCGGCGCCGCAGCCCGCGGCTCCGGCCGGGCGTCAGCCGCGGGAGCGCCATGGAACGGCTGTGTGGCCCCGTCTCCGGACCCGGAGACCCTTGAGGGGTGCGGAGCGTGGCGCTCCGGCTGTCCGGCGGCGGAGCGGTGTCCTACGGCTTCGTGAGCGGGCTCCGGCTCGAACTGCCGGGCCTCCGGCCGCGCCGACGGCAGAGGGCCCGCCTCGGACTGTGCCGGCGGCGATGGACGCGTCCCGGACAGCGCTGACTCATGCGGGCCCAGAGTGCGGTGGGGCGTCCCGTCAGCCCTCGTCGCCGCAGGAACTTCCGAGTGGACCGCCGGATCTGCGCCGTGCCGAGCCATGACTGCTTCGCCTGTGGATATTCGTTCCTGCTCGGACGTTCCCAGCTCAGTGGCTGTCTGCTGGGGGGCGGCCTGCGCCTGTTCCTCGGGCGCCGCGGCCGAACGGCCCATCGGGCGCATCGCGGCCAGTCGGCGGCCGTCCGACGGCGCCTGGTCCCCGCTGGGAGCCTCGGGCTCCTTGCGTGGTGTGAACCAGCCGCCCCCGCCGTTGCCGCCTGAAGTGCCGTTGTCGGCCGACGTGGTGGTCGGAGCGTCCATGTTCTGCCTCGCCTCGAACATCTTTCGGTCGGTCTGCGCACCTCCACGATCGGAAGATGCCTGCTTTCCCCCGCAGACGGCGTGTTCTCTTTCCCGGTTCAGTTCCGTTGACCCAATGCGGCCACATTGAACCCGGATTCCTGCCCTGTACGGACAAGTAAGGAGAGAATGTGACATTGGCCGCAGTGCTCTCACCGCAGCATCCCACCGCGGGTCGACACCCGACCGCATAACGGAAAATACGGGTCTTCGATCTCTCCATCCCGTTACGCTGCTTTGGCCTGCGTTCGTTCCACCACGACGTGCGCACATCTCGGTGAACGCGAACCGGAGTCGACCATACCGGCAGTAGCCCCCTGCACAAGTCCCCTCTTCGCTCCTCGCGAATGAACAGCTGCCGGACCCGTCAATTGCCTCAATTACCGTGCCTGGTAGACCAATTGATAGGCGTCCCACAGATTCCGGCTCAGGGAGGGGTGAGTGACGAGACGGTGCCGACGCCGATCCGCATTGACCGCGACGGACACCGGGGCAACACCGATAGGGACGCCGCCCGAGAGGGAGTCGCCGTAAGCGATGCAGTCGGTTCGGCTCGTCCCGAACCCTTCACAGAGCCGGTTCGCGATCTGCACCTTCGCCGCCGAGTCGAGCACCCCGTCGAGTGGCAACGCGCCTGCGGCGACGTTTCACGTGAAACGTACGGCACGAGGAACTGTTGGCCTGGCTCAAGGAGCGCGGACTGGCCTCCCTGTCGTTCAACTCGGTGATGACGTACGGGATCCCTGATCTGCCGGGTGACTGGACGCGTCGCGTCGCTCCGCTCACGGTGGCCGCCGGCTAGAGCTCCGCCCTACGTCACGACAGAAGTGCCGGACCCCCGCGCATGGTGGGGTCCGGCACTTCTGCTCTGCCGAACGTCCGGCAGAGGCTTCGACAGCCTGAGGTCAGACGAGAGACTCGACCGCGGTGACGGCGAAGCCGTGGTCCTGGTCGGGCATGCCGCCGCCGACTCCGATCGCGCCGATCAGACGGCCGCCGCGGTGGACGGGCACGCCACCCGCGATGAACAGCAGAGGACGGTCGAGCGCGGTCGGCAGGGTGTGGAAGAGACCGCCGGGCTGCACGGCGTCGACCAGATCGGCGGTGGCCGAGTCCAGCTGAAGGGCCGTGTAGGCCTTGCGGGTACTGGTCTCGCCCGAGATCAGGACGGCCTGGTCGTCGCGCCGGAAGGCGAGCAGGTGACCGCCGGCGTCGAGGACGGTGACGCTGACCCGCACACCGGCGGTCTCGGCGGCATGCCGGGCCGCGGTGACGAGGACCTCCGCGTCCTCGATGGTCAGGGGGGCGACGGCGGTGACGGTGGAGCTCATCAGGGGTTTCTCCTTGTGGGGGTGTTCGGTTCCGGGTGTTGAGGAGGTGCCGTTTCGAGACGGCCCTGGGACGGCCCTGGCCCAGGTCGGCTCGATGCGGTCAGGAGTGGACGGCGGTCCGCGGATCCGCGGGGGTCCCGCCGGCGACGACAGTGCCGGGGGTGGCCGCCCGCCGCTCCAGAGCGGCCGATAGGACGGCGAGGACGAGTGCGCCGGCGGCGAGGACCGCGCCGACCCAGTTGGGGGCGGTGTAGCCGAGACCGGCGGCGATCACGATCCCGCCGAGCCAGGCCGAGAGAGCGTTGCCGAGGTTGAAGGCGCCGATGTTCACGGCCGAGGCAAGCGTCGGGGCGCCGTGCGCCTGGTCGAGTACGCGCTTCTGCAGCGGGGGAACCGTCGCGAAGCCGAGAGCGCCGATCAGAGCGATGGTGACGGCCGCGAGGATCTTGTTGTGCGCGGTGACGGTGAACAACGCCAGCACGACAGCGAGGCCGCCGAGGGACACGTACAGCATCGGCATCAGGGCGCGGTCGGCGAACCTGCCGCCGACGAGGTTGCCGCCGACCATGCCGAGACCGAAGAGGACGAGCAGCCAGGTGACGGATCCGTCGGCAAAGCCCGCCACGTTGGTCATCATCGGTGCGATGTAGGTGATGGCGGCGAAGACTCCGCCGAAGCCGAGCACGGTCATCGCCATGGCGAGCAGCACCTGGACGTTCTTGAAGGCTGCCAGTTCATGGCGCAGGTGCACGCCCTCGGGCTTGGGCATCTCCGGGACCAGCTTGGCGATGCCCACCAGCCCGATCAGTCCGAGCACGGCGACGCCCGCGAACGTGAACCGCCAGCCCGCGGACTGCCCGATCAGCGTGCCCAACGGGACACCGACGACGTTGGCGATCGTGAGACCGCTGAACATCATCGCGATCGCGCCCGCCTTCTTCTCGGGTGCGACGAGTTCGGCGGCGACCACCGAGCCGATGCCGAAGAAGGCACCGTGGGCGAGAGAGGCGACCACCCGGCCGAGGAGCATCAGGCCGAAGACCGGAGCCACGGCGGAGAGCAGATTCCCGAGGACGAAAAGCCCCATCAACGCCATCAGCATTCGCTTGCGGGAGACCTTCGTGCCCAGCGCGGTCATGATCGGCGCTCCGATCACCACCCCGAGCGCATAGCCCGTGACCAGGAGTCCGGCGGTGGGGATGGAGACACCGAAGTCTCCGGCGACCTCGGGCAGGACGCCCATGATGACGAATTCGGTCGTCCCGATTCCGAAGGCCCCGATCGCGAGGGCCAGAAGCGCGAGAGGCATGGTGGGGTACACCTTCCAGAAGATTGCAGGAGCGCTTTGCGTGCGTTCACAATAGTTGCAGACGCGGGCTATGCGCAAGAGCGGGCTATTGCGTTGGTGCTCTATCCTGGTTTCAGCCGCTCCGGGACGGAGGAAACGCCATGACAGCCACGGACCCCGCGCTCACCGCCCTCGCTCAGGGATGGTGTGCGCTCTCCCTGCTGCACGGGAGGATCGAGGCGCACATCGAACGGGCCCTGCAGGCCCATCACGGGCTCAGCGTGCGCGAGTACTCCCTGCTCGACGTGCTCAGCCGGCAGCACGACGGTGAGGGCGGCCATCTGCAGATGAAGCAGGTCGCGGACGCGGTCGTGCTCAGCCAGAGCGCCACCACGCGTCTGGTCACCCGGCTCGAGGACCGAGGCCTGCTCGCCCGCTATCTCTGCCCGACCGACCGCCGCGGCATCTACACGAACGTCAGCGAGGCGGGCCTGGAGTTGCTTGCCGCGGCACGGCCGACCAACGACGCCGCCCTTCGTGAGGCGCTCGACGACGCCGCCGAAATCCCGGAGCTGGCACCGCTGGTCCGCGTCGTGGAGTCTGCGAGCGTGCCCGTACAGCCGATGCCTTCAGTGGGCCCGCCCTCGTAGGGTGCGCTCATGGCAGATCTTGAAATACGAGCCGCGGTAGCCGGTGACGTGCCCGCCATCGTCGCGATGCTGGCCGACGACCCGTTGGGCGTGCAGCGGGAATCGCCCGACGACCTGACCCCGTACCTGGGCGCCCTCGAGCGCCTGAGTGCCGACCCGAACCAGCACGTCGTCGTCGCCGTCCGCGATGGCCGGGTCGTCGGCACCCTGCAGCTCACGGTGATTCCCGGACTCTCCCGAAAGGGAGCGACGCGCTCGGTCATCGAGGGCGTTCGCATTCACGCCGCCGAACGCGGCAGTGGTCTCGGCACGCAGCTCATCGAGTGGGCGATCGATGAATCCCGCCGACAGGACTGTCAGTTGGTCCAGCTCACCTCCGACGCCTCCCGCACCGACGCCCACCGCTTCTACGAGCGGCTCGGCTTCGAGGCCTCCCACGTCGGCTTCAAGCTCGCGCTCTGAAGCAGGCGAGCCGGGACACCGGAACGGTCCTTCGTACGCGCCCTACAGCACACGCGACGGAGCCGTTCAGGGGCCAGGCTCCCTTCTCTCCCATGCGAAGGGGTGGCTGTTTCACGTGAAACAGCCACCCCTTCGCAACGCAACGCCTACTGGATTCCCCGCCAGCCGTCCGTGTCCACTCCACCAGGCACCGGTGCCTCCTGGTCGTACGGCTGACGCGTGAACACGAACGACCCGAGGTCCAGATGGCTCACCGAGCCGTCATCCCGCCGGACGGGCCGCAGAAGCTCTCCCGCGTAGTAGCCGTCGAGCCCGGTCCACGTCCCGTCGCCGTTCGACCTGAAGCGTGCGCCTCGACCGATGCCCGACAACGGTCCCAACACGAGCCCGCCCTCCGCCGGTACTCGCAGGCCGAAGGGATGCGTCCCCCAGTACCACTGACCCGCGATGTCCAGAACGGCCGGGTCGACCTCGTTCATCGGCCGCCAGGGATCGGGAATCCTCGGCTCGGCCTCCGCGACGATCCGGACCAGATCGGCGGCGACGGTGAACGTGGGAGGACCCGAGGTGCAGTTGGACAGCACGACGGCCGCCACGTCGTCGTTCACGCTGATCACGAGTCCGGCGAGGAAGCCCGGCAGGGATCCGGAATGCCCGACGAGGGTCCGTCCGTCGCGATGCAGGATCTGCATCGCGAGACCGTAGGAGGTGCCCACGGCCAGGTCCGCGGTCTCGGACGGAGCCGCGGGCGTCCGCATCTCCCGCACCGACATCGTGCTCAGTACCCGGTCGTCGCCCTCGACCAGGAAGGCGGCGAAGCGGGCCAAGTCCCCGGTGGTGGACCAGAGCTGTCCGGCCGGGGCCATCCGCCCCAGGTCCTCCATCGGCTCGGGCATCATCGCGTCGGCCCACGGATGGACCGCCCAGCCTCCCGCATGCGGGGCTTGCGGACGTCCGCTCGTACGGTGCAGGCCGAGTGGTTCGAGTACTTCGCGGCGCAGCACGTCCTCCCAGGGGGCACCTCGTACCTCTTCGACGAGGGCACCGAGCAGCGTGTAGCCGGGATTCGAGTAGTGATGGCGTCGGCCGACCGGGTGCCGGAAGGGCTGCTCGCCCAGCACATCGGCCAGATCGGGACGGAGCGAGCCGGGTGTGCGCTCCCACCAGGGCGCGGGCGACTCGGCCGCCAATCCGCCTGTGTGCGCGAGGAGTTGGGCGATGGTGATCTCCCCCGCGCCGGTCCCCGACAGATGCTTCTCCAGCGGGTCCCCGAGGTCCAAGAGGCCTTCGTCCCTCAGCCGCAGCACGAGGACGGCCGTGAACGTCTTGGTGATGGAGCCGATCCGGTACTGCACGTTCTCGTCCGGCCCGTGACCGTCCACCGAGGTCCGCGCTCCGTGCCACACCGCTTTCCCGCCGCGGACCACAGCCGCGACGAGTGATGGCGCCCGCCCCTCGCTCTGCGCGACGGCGATGCGATGCAGAAGGGCTCGGCGGGTGCCGGGGAGCAGATCGTCCTGAGGTGTCGTCATGGCACCAGTCCACCCGCCCTGTCACCGAACGTCGAGCGGATTTGCCCGGCGTGGCTCCACAGGCCTCCCGGATCAGGTCTGCGCCATGTCCACGAAGCGGGAGTAGTGACCCTGGAAGGCCACCGTGATCGTGGCGGTGGGGCCGTTACGGTGCTTGCCGACGATGATGTCGGCCTCGCCGGCACGCGGTGACTCCTTCTCGTACGCGTCCTCGCGGTGGAGCAGGATGACCATGTCCGCGTCCTGCTCGATGGAGCCGGATTCACGCAGGTCGGAGACCATGGGCTTCTTGTCGGTGCGCTGCTCGGGGCCACGGTTCAGCTGCGACAGCGCGATCACCGGCAACTCCAGCTCCTTGGCCAGAAGCTTCAGGTTTCGCGACATGTCGGAGACCTCCTGCTGACGGCTCTCCGAACGCTTGCCGCCCGACTGCATCAGCTGGAGGTAGTCGATGATGACGAGCTTCAGGTCACTGCGCTGCTTGAGGCGGCGGCATTTGGCGCGGATCTCCATCATCGACAGGTTCGGGGAGTCGTCGATGTACAGCGGAGCGGCCGAGACGTCCGGCATACGGCGCGCCAGCCGGGTCCAGTCCTCGTCGGTCATCGTGCCGGACCGCATGTGGTGCAGGGCCACGCGCGCCTCGGCGGAGAGCAGGCGCATCGCGATCTCGTTGCGGCCCATTTCGAGCGAGAAGATCACGCTCGGCATGTTGTGCTTGATCGAACAGGCCCGGGCGAAGTCCAGCGCGAGCGTCGACTTACCCATGGCGGGACGGGCCGCGATGATGATCATCTGGCCCGGGTGCAGACCGTTCGTGAGGGAGTCGAGGTCGGTGAAGCCGGTCGGCACACCGGTCATCTCCCCCGAGCGGGATCCGATCGCCTCGATCTCGTCGAGCGCGCCCTCCATGATGTCGCCGAGCGGCAGATAGTCCTCGGTGGTGCGCTGCTCGGTGACGGCGTAGATCTCGGCCTGGGCGCTGTTGACGATCTCGTCGACGTCCCCGTCGGCCGCGTATCCCATCTGGGTGATGCGGGTGCCCGCCTCGACCAGACGTCGGAGGACCGCGCGCTCGTGCACGATCTCCGCGTAGTACTCGGCGTTCGCCGCGGTCGGGACGGTCTGCACCAGCGTGTGCAGATACGGGGCGCCGCCGACCTTGGTGATCTCGCCACGCTTGGTGAGTTCGGCCGCGACCGTGATGGGGTCGGCGGGCTCGCCCTTCGCGTACAGGTCGAGGATCGACCCGTAGATCGTCTCGTGCGCCGGCCGGTAGAAGTCGTGGCCCTTGAGGACCTCGACCACGTCGGCGATCGCGTCCTTCGACAGGAGCATGCCGCCCAGGACGGACTGCTCGGCGTCCAGGTCCTGCGGAGGGACCCGCTCGAACGACGTACCGCCGCTCTCCCACGAGCCATTGTCCCGATCTCGGTCGTGCTGCTCGTCGCGGCCTCGGCCGCCGCTGCCGCGCTGGCGGGACGAGGGCAGACGATCACTGGGACCACTGTCCGCCCAGGGGTCGTCCAAGGGCTCGGAAATACTCACCGAGCCACCTCCTCCCGTCCGCCGGAGCGGACCTAGCCGTGCCCCTTATTTCTACGGCACGGCACTGACAACTGAGCTGCCCAACTCCGGTTCTCACGCGTCGGTTTTGCGTGGATTCCGAGGACGGAGGAGAGAACGGGCGCCGCACCACGTTAGGCCCGCAGGCACCGTCAGCCAATCTGGTTATCCACAGGCCATGTGGACGACGGGCCTGATGCTGTGGAGAACCCCACAAAACCTGTGCACGACTCGGTGGACAGCCTTGTGAACAAGCCCTCACCTCTCTCGGAGGACATGCCCTGACCTGCCGGTTTCCCGTCCACCGGCTGTGCAGAAGAAAAACTTTTCCCGTCGGATCAAGATCGCTTGAAACGGTTCGCCACGACACGCCGCGCGTGGCTGACGGTAAGGGTCCTTCGGCAATTGCATCTCTTACCTGTGGAAGATTAGATTGGTGCTCATGACACAGGCTCCCGCGGCGCCCCGGACCGCCCGACGTCGGCACGACCGAGAGATCGTCGCGCTGGCCGTTCCGGCCTTCGGCGCACTTGTCGCCGAGCCTCTTTTCGTCATGGCCGACAGCGCCATCGTCGGCCATCTCGGCACCGCCCAACTGGCCGGCCTCGGCGTCGCCTCCGCACTCCTCATGACAGCTGTCGGCGTGTTCGTCTTCCTCGCCTACGCCACCACAGCCGCTGTCGCGCGACGAGTCGGCGCCGGTGATCTCGGAGCCGCGATCAAGCAGGGGATGGACGGCATCTGGCTCGCCCTGCTCATCGGTGTGGCCGTCATCGCCGTCACTCTCCCCACGGCGCCGTCCCTGATGGCGCTCTTCGGCGCCTCCGACACCGCAGCCCCGTATGCGACGACCTATCTACGGATCTCGACATTCGGCATTCCCGCCATGCTCGTCGTGCTCGCCGCCACCGGGGTACTGCGCGGGCTTCAGGACACACGGACTCCGCTGTATGTCGCGGTCGGCGGCTTCGTCGCCAACGCGGCACTCAACGGACTCCTCGTCTACGGAGTCGGCCTCGGTATCGCCGGCTCCGCCTGGGGCACCGTCATCGCCCAGTGGGCCATGGCCGCCGTCTACCTGTACGTCGTCGTGCGAGGAGCCCGGAAGCACAACGCGTCCCTTCGACCTGACGCCGGAGGGATACGCGCCAGCGCACAAGCGGGGGCACCTCTCCTCGTCCGTACGCTGTCGCTCAGGGCGATCCTGCTGATCGCCACAGCCGTCGCCGCCCGCCTGGGGGACGCCGACATGGCCGCACACCAGATCATCCTGTCGCTGTGGAGTCTGCTCGCTTTCGCTCTCGACGCCATCGCCATCGCGGGCCAGGCCATCATCGGCCGCTATCTGGGCGCGGGAGACGCCCACGGCGCCCGCGAGACCTGCCGCCGCATGATCCAGTGGGGCATCGCCACCGGTACCGTTCTCGGTCTGCTGGTCGTCGCGACTCGCTCCATGTTCCTTCCTCTGTTCAGCGGGGACGCGGGTGTGCAGGATGCGGCGCTGCCGGCCCTGATCGTCGTCGCTCTCGTACAGCCGATCTGCGGCGTCGCCTTCGTGCTGGACGGAGTCCTCATGGGTGCGGGGGACGGACCCTATCTGGCTCGCGCGATGCTGCTGACACTGGCGCTCTTCGCCCCCGTCGCCCTGCTCGTTCCGGTGCTCGGCGGCGGACTGACCGCTCTCTGGGGAGCCATGGCGCTGATGATGGCGACGCGCATGCTCACTCTGTCGCTGCGTTCCCGTTCGGGCCGCTGGATCGTGACGGGCGCTACGCGCTGACAGTGCACTGGCCACGTCACCGTTTCACGTGAAACCGCGATGGGCTGCGATGCGTTTCACGTGAAACGACGAGCCCGTCGAAGATGGAGTCTCTCCCCTTCTCCACGATTCGATCCCAGCAACGCAGAAGGGCCGCACCCCTAAGGATGCGGCCCTTCTCTCAGCTATGCCGAGCGCTGCACTCAGGCAGCGACAACCTCGATGTTGACCTTGGCGGCAACCTCGGGGTGCAGACGCACGGACGTCTCGTGGGCGCCCAGGGTCTTGATGGGCGAGCCCAGCTCGATGCGGCGCTTGTCGACCTCGGGGCCACCGGAAGCCTTGATCGCCGAAGCGACGTCGGCCGGGGTGACGGAACCGAAGAGACGACCGGCGTCGCCGGAGCGAACGGCCAAGCGGACCTTGACACCTTCGAGGCGGGCCTTGATCTCGTTGGCCTGCTCGATGGTGGCGATCTCGTGGATCTTGCGAGCACGACGAATCTGCTCGACGTCCTTCTCGCCGCCCTTGGTCCAGCGAATCGCGAAGTTCCGCGGGACCAGGTAGTTGCGAGCGTAGCCGTCCTTGACGTCGACGACGTCGCCCGCGGCACCGAGGCCAGAGACCTCGTGGGTGAGGATGATCTTCATTTGTCGGTCACCCTTCCCTTATCGCGCGGTGGACGTGTAGGGCAGCAGCGCCATCTCACGGCTGTTCTTCACAGCCGTGGCGACGTCACGCTGGTGCTGCGTGCAGTTGCCGGTCACGCGGCGGGCACGGATCTTGCCGCGGTCGGAAATGAACTTCCGCAGCATGTTCGTGTCCTTGTAGTCCACGTACGTGACCTTGTCCTTGCAGAAAGCGCAGACCTTCTTCTTCGGCTTGCGCACAGGCGGCTTCGCCATGGTGTATCTCCTGTGTGATCAAGAAGTGGGGGTACGACCCACCTTCGGCCCGAGGGCCTAGAAGGGGGGCTCGTCCGAGTAGCCGCCGCCGGAACCGCCGGCACCGCCGGAGTTTCCACCCCAGCCGCCACCGCCACCGCCGCCGCCCTGGTTGCCACCGGCGGGAGCGCCGGTCGCCCAGGGGTCATCGGCGGGAGCGCCGCCGCCCTGCGGAGCGCCGCCGGAGCCACCGCCCCAGCCACCGCCCTGCTGGCCGCCGCCACCGCCACCGCCGTAACCACCCTGGCCGCCCTGGCCACTTCGACCTGTGGTCTTGGTGACCTTGGCCGTGGCGTTCTTCAGGCTGGCGCCGACTTCCTCGACGTCCAGCTCGTAGACCGTGCGCTTGACGCCCTCACGGTCCTCGTAGGACCGCTGCTTCAGCCGGCCCTGCACGATGACGCGCATGCCTCGCTGGAGCGACTCTGCGACGTTCTCCGCCGCCTGACGCCAGACCGAGCAGGTCAGGAACAGGCTCTCGCCGTCCTTCCACTCGTTGGTCTGACGGTCGAAGGTGCGGGGAGTGGACGCGACACGGAACTTCGCGACCGCCGCACCGGAAGGGGTGAAGCGCAGCTCGGGGTCGTCGACAAGATTGCCGACAACCGTGATGACGGTCTCGCCTGCCATGGGGGTACCTCTCGGCGGGTTTGCTGCTGGCTGCTGGTGCTGCTACTCGATGCCCGAGATCAGCTGAGCTGGAGAGCTCAGTGGGTCTCGGGACGGAGGACCTTGGTCCGGAGGACCGACTCGTTCAGGTTCATCTGGCGGTCGAGCTCCTTGACGACCGCAGGCTCGGCCTGCAGGTCGATGACCGAGTAGATGCCCTCGGGCTTCTTCTTGATCTCGTACGAGAGACGACGACGGCCCCAGGTGTCGACCTTTTCGACCTTTCCGGCGCCCTCACGGACGACGGAGAGGAAGTTCTCGATCAGGGGGGCGACAGCGCGCTCCTCCAGATCGGGGTCGAGGATGACCATCACTTCGTAGTGACGCATGTGGAACCCACCTCCTTTGGACTCAGCGGCCACGGTCGTTCCGTGGCAGGAGGGTTGTGATGCGTACGCAACGGTATCGGCCGCCACTGACAATCGGGGCCGCCGTCGGTGAAACCGAGCGGCAATCCCTGTCGTGACCTGGCCATGAGCCTGGGCAGACACCGGTGCAGAGAGTACAGACTACCTGCACCCCGGCTTCCGGTTGAAATCCGACCGGGTTGACCCCCAGTCTGTACACATCGGGTGTGTATGGCGCTACGATGCGCCGCCTTCCGCAGGAGGTGCCTTATGGCACAGGTATTGCGACCGAACACCACCGGCTCACTCTTCGCCACGGACGGCAAGCCTCATCCCCTCCAGGACACCTTGCTCGCGGTGACTCTGATGCTCGGGACCCTGGCCTTCGTCACGTCGATGTTCCACAGTCTGCATCTGGTCAGCTCCTGGGCCGGCCTCATCGGAATCCTCACCGGCGCCTACGGCCAGTTCATCTCCGTGACGACCCGGGAGCGCTTCGGACTGATCCTGGGACTCGGCCTCTCGGGGGTCGGTTTCTACCTCGGTCTGGCCCACGGCGGCCTCTTCGGTGGGACGTTCTGAGTCGAACGTCCGTTTTCCCCTGACCCCGGGACGCTTCACGCTCTCTTCCCGGGGCTCAGGTTCCATACGGCCAGACGGGGCGCTCGCAGGGCGCAGTAGGCTTCGGCGCGAGAGCCGGAGCCCTTGTACCCATGGGGACACACCAGCCCGAGGAGCGCCCCTAATGAGCCTGACCCTGAGGACCATCAGCCGTGAGCAGCATCTGGCATACATCCAGAGCCTGCCCGCGGCCAGTCACATGCAGGTCCCCGCATGGGCAGACGTAAAGGCCGAATGGCGCTCCGAGAACCTCGGCTGGTTCGACGACAGGACCGGCGAGATGGTCGGTGCGGGCCTGGTGCTCTACCGCCAGCTGCCCAAGATCAAGCGCTACCTGGCCTACCTTCCCGAGGGCCCGGTCATCAACTGGTTCGCGCCGAACCTGGACGACTGGCTGCAGCCGATGCTCGCGCACCTCAAGCAGCAGGGCGCCTTCTCCGTGAAGATGGGCCCGCCGGTGATCATCCGGCGCTGGGAGGCCACGTCCATCAAGGGCGGCATCCAGAACCCGGACGTGAAGCGTCTGCGCGACATCGAGGCCGACTTCATCGAACCGCGGGCCTTCGAGGTGGCCGACAAGCTGCGCCGCATGGGCTGGCAGCAGGGCGAGGACGGCGGCGCCGGCTTCGGCGACGTCCAGCCCCGCTACGTCTTCCAGGTGCCGCTCGCCAACCGCTCGCTGGAAGAGGTCCACAAGAACTTCAACCAGCTCTGGCGCCGCAACATCAAGAAGGCAGAGAAGGCCGGGGTCGAGGTCGTCCAGGGTGGCTACCACGACCTGGAGGAGTGGCAGCGGCTCTACGAGATCACCGCGGTCCGCGACCACTTCCGGCCGCGCCCTCTGTCGTACTTCCAGCGCATGTGGACGGCCCTCAACACCGAGGACCCGAACCGCATGCGGCTGTACTTCGCGCGCCACAACGGCGTGAACCTCTCCGCGGCGACGATGCTCGTCGTGGGCGGCCACGTCTGGTACTCCTACGGCGCCTCGGACAACATCGGTCGCGAGGTCCGGCCCTCGAACGCGATGCAGTGGCGCATGCTGCGCGACTCGTACGCTCTGGGCGCCACGGTCTACGACCTGCGTGGCATCTCCGACTCGCTGGACGAGACCGATCACCTCTTCGGCCTCATCCAGTTCAAGGTGGGCACCGGCGGCGAGGCCGCCGAGTACCTCGGCGAGTGGGACTTCCCGCTCAACAAGCTGCTCCACAAGGCGCTCGACATCTACATGTCGCGCCGCTGAGCCGTCCCGGAACACGTGCCGGGCCCCTGATCCTGCCCGGCACCTCCCCATCGGCCCGACAAATCAGCGACAATTCGCTTTCGTACCTCTGAACACACGGCAGCCACGAGAAAGGTTCCGGGACCGGCCATGGCGCTCACGCTCTACGTCGACACCGCGCGCTGGCGGGCACACCACAAGCAGGTGTCCGAGCAGTTTCCGGGGCTGGTCCCCGTCTGCAAGGGCAACGGCTACGGCTTCGGCCACGAACGGCTCGCGGACGAGGCCACCCGCCTGGGCTCGGACATCCTCGCCGTGGGCACCACGTACGAGGCCGCCCGGATCAAGGACTGGTTCGGCGGCGATCTCCTGGTGCTGACGCCGTTCAGGCGCGGCGAGGAGCCCGTGCCGCTGCCCGACCGTGTCATCCGGTCGGTGTCGTCCATCGACGGCGTCTACGGCCTCGTGGGAGCCCGCGTGGTCATCGAGGTCATGTCCTCGATGAAGCGGCACGGTGTGAGTGAGCAGGACCTGCCGCATCTGCACGCCGCGATCGAGAACGTGCGGCTGGAAGGCTTCGCCATCCACCTGCCGCTGGACCGCACCGACGGCTCGGACGCCGTCGAGGAGGTCATCGGCTGGATGGACCGCCTCCGTGCGGCCCGCCTGCCGTTGCACACGATGTTCGTCAGCCACCTCAAGGCGGACGAACTCGCGCGTCTTCAGCAGCAGTTCCCGCAGACCCGCTTCCGCGCCCGCATCGGCACGCGGCTGTGGCTGGGGGACCACGAGGCCACCGAGTACCGCGGAGCCGTCCTGGACGTCACGCGCGTCTCCAAGGGCGACCGCTTCGGCTACCGGCAGCAGAAGGCCGCCTCGGACGGCTGGCTCGTCGTCGTGGCGGGCGGCACGTCGCACGGGGTGGGCCTGGAGGCTCCCAAGGCGTTGCACGGCGTCATGCCGCGCGCCAAGGGCGTCGCACGCGCCGGCCTGGCCACGGTGAACCGCAACCTCGCACCGTTCGTCTGGGCCGGCAAGCAGCGCTGGTTCGCGGAGCCCCCGCACATGCAGGTGTCGATCCTCTTCGTTCCCTCCGACGCCTCGGAGCCGAAGGTCGGTGACGAACTCGTGGCGCACCTGCGGCACACCACGACGCAGTACGACCGCGTCGTCGAGCGCTGACGCCGGATCCGGTTCCGCTCCAACTCATGCGAAAGGCCGTACACGGGCTCCGTGTACGGCCTTTCGCATGACCTCTCCCCAGCCTGTTCGCTCAGAGCGAACTGCCTCCAGGGGGACCACTCCTGCCACCCCAATCGACCGGGGGCTGCCCGTCGAAGTGCGCCGCATGCCGTGGCGGATGGGCAGCCGCGCCCAGGACGAACACGTCTTCGGCGCCGTCCAGGATCCCGCCCGACGGATCGTCGTCACCGGCTCGCCGCACCACGTCGCGTTCGGGCATGAAGATGTCCCGGAGCACCACCGCACAGAGGTAGAGCGTCCCCAACAGGTGGACGGCGATCGCGACTTGGTACCCGTCGGTCGGCAGACCCTTGTGAGCGTCCCCACTGGTCGTGTACGCGAGATACATCCAGATCCCCAGGAAGTACGCGACCTCGCACGCCTGCCAGATCAGGAAGTCCCGCCAGCGCGGGCGGGCCAGCGCGGCGAGGGGGACGAGCCAGAGCACGTACTGCGGCGAGTAGACCTTGTTCGTCAGGATGAAGGCCGCGACGATCAGGAACGCGAGCTGGGCGAAGCGGGGCCTGCGGGGGGCGGTGAGCGTGACCGCGCTGAGCCCCGCGCACAGGAGCAGCATCATGACCAGCGCCCACGTGTTGGCCGTGTCGGGGGTGATCGTGATCTTCAGCCACTGCGAGATGAACAGGAAGACCGAGCCGAAGTCGACCCCGCGCTCCTGGCTGAAGGTGTAGAACTTCGACCACCCTTCGGGCGCGAAGTACATGACCGGAAGGTTCACCACGAGCCAGGCGCCGACGGCCCCGAGAAGAGCTGTCCCGAACTCGCGCCACTTGCCGGCCCGCCAGCAGAGCAGGAAGAGCGGACCGAGCACCAGGAACGGATAGAACTTGGCGGCCGTGGCCAGCCCGACCAGGATACCGAAGGCCAAGGCGCGCCCCCGCGACCACATCAGCATCGCGGCGGCCAGGAGGGCCACAGCGAGGAGATCCCAGTTGATGGTGGCCGTGAGCGCGAAAGCCGGCGCCAAGGCCACCAGGAGGCCGTCCCAGGGGCGCCGACGGTGGGTACGGGCGGCACACACGGCGATGACCGCCGCGCACACCATGAGCATCCCCGCGTTGACCATCCAGTAGATCTGCTCCTGGTCCTGGATGCTCCCGCTGCCGGGGGTGAGCCAGGCCGCGGCCTCCATGAACACACCGGTGAGCACGGGGTACTCGAGGTAGTCCATGTCGCCGGGGAGCTTGTCGAAGTAGGGCACGAGCCCGTCGGCGAATCCGCGGCCCTGGTAGAGGTGCGGGATGTCCGAGTAGCACGCATGCGTGTACTGCGAACTGGCTCCGAAGAACCACCCTCCGTCGTAGCAGGGCAGCTTCTGCACCATGCCGAGGGCGAACATGCCGATCGCGATCAAGGCGACGACCCGCACGGGCGTCCACCAAGACGTCCCGAGCAGGGCTCGTCGTCCGATGGGACCGCCGATCAGCTCGCTGCCGCTGGCGGCGACCTCGTCATCCTTGGTCGGCCGTACCAGCTCCGGCTCGTGCGCGCTCACGCGCGTCGTCTCTGCACTGGGCATGCCGCACATCCTGCCGTACGCGTCCAGGAATGCGCTGAGGGCCGCCGCACCTGGTCGGTGCGGCGGCCCTCGTTTCACGTGAAACGGTGCGTTTCACGTGAAACACACACGGTGACGGCTATCCGCTGCCTCCGAAGAGGCCCCCGCCATTGCCGTTGCCATTGCCTCTGGTGGTCCCGTCGGTCGCGGACTCCGTCGGCGTCGACGTCACGCCTCCGTCGGTGCCACCGTTGTCGGTGCCACCGTTGTCCGTCCCGCCGTTGTTGCTGCAGGACCAGTCGAACTTGCCACAGGTCTCACTCGCCGAGGGCGAGGGTGACGTGAGGGTCGGGGTCGGGGTCGGGGTCGGCGTCGGGCTCGGGGACTCACTCTCGCTGACCGTCGGGGTCGGCGTCGGGCTCGGGGTGTCGTTGAGCACCGTGCCGATCTCTTCGGGCTTCGGGAAGCGTTCCGCTTCCTGTCCCTTGAGCGCCACTTCCATGTAGTCCCGCCAGATCTGCGACGGGAACGACGCGCCGTGGATGGTCTTCTCGCCACCCGTGCCGTACATCTGCAGGAACTTGCGGTTCTTCTTGGTCTCGTCGTCGTCCAGGCGGTACATGCTGATCGCCGTGGACAGCTGCGGGGTGTAGCCGACGAACCAGGCGGACTTGTTGCCGTCCGTCGTACCGGTCTTGCCCGCCACCTCGCGGCCCTTCAACTGAGCGTTGGTGCCGGTGCCCTTCTCGACCACTGTCTTCAGGACGTCGGTGACATTGTCGGCGACCTTCGAGGTGAAGGCCTCCGTGGTCTTCTCGACGTCGTCGTGCTGGAAGACGTTGCCGTCCCTGTTCGTGATCTTCTCGACCGAGTACGGGTCACGCTGCTTACCACTGGCGGCGAAAGTGGCGTAGGCGCCGGCCATGCGGATCGCGCTCGGGGACGAGGTACCCAGCGAGAACGACGGGAACCTGGAGCTGGCGAGGCTGGACTCCTTGATGCCGGAAGCCAGGACCGCTTCCTTGACCTTGTCCAGGCCGACATCCATGCCCAGCTGGACGTAAGCGGAGTTGACGGACTCACGCATCGCCTCACGCAGGTCGATCTTGTAGCTGGGCGGGTTGTACGACTGCTGGCCGTCGTTCTGCTGCAGCCACTCCTTGCCCTTGTCGTCCTTCCAGTCCGTTCCGGTGTAGTCCTTGATCTTCAGCTTGTTCTTGCCGCTGTACAGGCTCTTCGGGGAGACGATGGTGCGTTCGTCCTGCGCCTGATTCTCGGGCCCGTCGGGATTCTTGGCACCCCAGGACATGGCGGCCGCCAGAACGAACGGCTTGAACGTCGAGCCCACCTGAGCACCGGTCTGGTCAGCGTTGTTGGTGAAGTGCTTCGTCGCGTCCGAACCGCCGTAGATGGCCTTGATCGCGCCGGTGGCCGGGTCGACGGATGCTCCGCCGAACTGGACGTATTTGTCCGTCTTCGGGCGCAGCTTCTCCTTGATGTTGGCCTTCTGCACCTTCTTGACCGAGGCCTCAAGGGCGTCGATCTTCGCCTTGTCGAAGGTCGTGTGGATCTCGTAGCCACCCTGACGAAGCTTGGTCTCGGTGATTCCGGTCTTGTCACTGTTGTTGACGATGTACGAGTTGGCCAGGTCGACCAAGTAGCCGATCTGCCCCCCAAGAGCGGCGTTGGAGCGCGGGCTATGGACTTTGGGGAACTCGGTGTACTTGCCGCGAACCGCCTCGGTCAGGCGCCCGTCCTTGACCTCTTCATCGAGGATCCACTTCCAGCGGGCCTCGGCGCGCTTGCGGTTGGCTTGCGGCGAGGCCGCTTCCCCTCCGATCGACTGGGCACCCGCGGGGTCGTAGTACGTGGCGCCCTTCAGGACAGCCGCCAGGAACGCGCACTGACTGGCGTCCAGATCCGTGGCGTCCTTGTTGAAGTAGGCCCGTGCCGCAGCCTGGATGCCGTAGGCGTTGCGTCCGTAGTAGGCCGAGTTCAGGTAGCCGGCCATGATGTCTTCCTTCGGTACCGAGGCACCGACCTTCACGGAGACGAACAGCTCCTTGAACTTGCGGGAGATCGTCTGCGACTGATCGTCCAGCATGGCGTTCTTCACGTACTGCTGGGTGATGGTGGAACCACCCTGCGTCTGACCGCCCTTGGCCATGTTCACGAAGGCACGGGCGATGCCCATCGGGTCGACGCCGCTGTCGTCCTCGAACGTCTTGTTCTCGGCCGACATGACCGCGTACCGCATCTCCTTGGGGATCTGGGCGTAGCCGATGATCTGGCGGTTGGTCTCACCGCCCGTCGCGACCATCTCTTTGCCGTTCGCCCAGTAGTAGACGTTGTTCTGCGCGGTCGCGGTCTTGGCTTCGTCCGGGACACCCACGAGGGCGTACGCGACACCTGCGACCGCGACAAGGCTGCCGCAGAAACCGATGAAGAGGCCCGTCACGAGCTTCCAGGACGGCACCCAGCGTGCGGCGCCGTACTTGTCGGCGCGTGGGTAGTCGATGATGCGCTTCTTGGAGGGTTCGGGGGCGCGGCCACGACCGCGTCCCGGCCCGCTGGGTCCCGGGGGACCACCACGTCGGCCGCCCCCGCCTCCAGGGCCGCCGGGGCCGCCACGTCCGGCGCCGTCGGCGGCTCGGCGGCGGCCGCCGCTGCCTTTCTGTGCGGCTCGCCGTGCCTCGGCACGACTGCCGTACGGGCGTTCTTCACCCCCCGACTCGTATGAGTCGGAAGGAGACCCGGTGGCGCCTCGCGGTGCCGCGCGGCGGCCTGCGGACGGGTCGGGCTGACCGCGTCGGGCCGCGGCACGTCCGCCGCCCTGCGGCTGCGACGGTTTGCGACGGTGCTCGCTCATCGAACGATTACTCCTCGGGCAGGCGCACCTTTGCGCGCCTGGAAACGGCGGCTGGTTTCCGGTCCCCCCGAAGTACGGATGCGGTCGATCGCGCATTCACCCGTACTGCACCGAAGACGATGACGTCCTCAGTCGTCACTCGGTTCCCGGTGGTGTGCATGCCGCACAGACTACGCACCGTCAAAACCTGCCTAGCACCGAAGTTCACCCCAAATCAGGCAACTTGCTTCGTATGAATCAGTGATGTGACGCCGTTCACCATGGCCCCTCTTGTCGCATCCGCAGAGGCGTTCTATCGTGCTGATGTATCGAGTCGATACATCAGCACGGCATAAACGTCGTGCCGACGAGGCAGCGACAGGGAGGAGGCGACGATGAGCCGGCGTGCCGGGATCCTCGAGTTCGCCGTACTCGGCCTGCTCCGCGAGTCCCCGATGCACGGCTATGAGCTGCGCAAACGACTCAACACATCACTGGGCGTCTTCCGTGCCTTCAGCTACGGAACGCTCTACCCCTGCCTCAAGACGCTGGTCGCCAACGGCTGGTTGATCGAGGAATCAGGATCCACACCCGAAGACGCCCTCACAGCAACGCTCGCGGGGCGCCGCGCCAAGATCGTCTATCGGTTGACGGCAGAAGGTAAGGATCACTTCGAGGAACTTCTCGCGCAGACGGGTCCCGACGCATACGAGGACGAGCACTTCGCTGCTCGCTTCGCCTTCTTCGGGCAGACGTCACGCGATGTGCGCATGCGCGTACTGGAAGGTCGCCGCAGCCGTCTGGAGGAGCGCCTCGAGAAGATGCGCGCCTCACTGGCGCGCACCCGAGAGCGCCTCGACGACTACACGCTTGAGCTCCAGCGCCACGGAATGGAGTCCGTGGAGCGCGAAGTGCGCTGGCTGAACGAGCTCATCGAGAGTGAGCGAGCCGGACGGGACATCAAGACTTCCGCCTCCGACGGCTCTGCTCAGCAGGACAACACATCTGGAGAGACGGGCGGCCTGCCCCGGCACCGGGACAGCACCCGGCCGGATCCGTCCGACGACACCGTCACGTGAGACCCATTCGGGGTTTCACCGATACACACAGGGAGCAACCGGAATGGGTTCGGTTCGCGTAGCCATCGTCGGCGTGGGCAACTGCGCCGCCTCGCTGGTTCAGGGCGTCGAGTACTACAAGGACGCCGACCCGGCGGCCAAGGTCCCCGGCCTGATGCACGTCCAGTTCGGCGACTACCACGTCGGTGACGTCGAGTTCGTCGCCGCGTTCGACGTCGACGCGAAGAAGGTCGGCCTCGACCTCTCCGACGCCATCGGTGCCAGCGAGAACAACACCATCAAGATCTGCGACGTCCCCAACAAGGGCGTCACGGTCCAGCGCGGTCACACCCTGGACGGTCTCGGTAAGTACTACCGCATGACCATCGAGGAGTCCGCCGAGGCGCCGGTCGACGTGGTCCAGGTCCTCAAGGACAAGCAGGTCGACGTCCTGATCTGCTACCTGCCCGTCGGTTCCGAGGCGGCGGCGAAGTTCTACGCCCAGTGCGCCATCGACGCCAAGGTCGCCTTCGTCAACGCTCTCCCGGTCTTCATCGCCGGCACCAAGGAGTGGGCGGACAAGTTCACCGAGGCCGGCGTCCCGATCGTCGGCGACGACATCAAGTCGCAGGTCGGCGCCACCATCACGCACCGTGTGATGGCGAAGCTGTTCGAGGACCGCGGTGTCCGTCTTGAGCGCACCATGCAGCTCAACGTCGGCGGCAACATGGACTTCAAGAACATGCTGGAGCGCGACCGCCTCGAGTCCAAGAAGATCTCGAAGACGCAGGCCGTCACCTCGCAGATCCCCGACCGCGACATGGGCGAGAAGAACGTCCACATCGGTCCCTCGGACTACGTGGCCTGGCTCGACGACCGCAAGTGGGCGTACGTCCGCCTCGAGGGCCGTGCCTTCGGTGACGTCCCGCTGAACCTGGAGTACAAGCTCGAGGTCTGGGACTCCCCGAACTCGGCCGGTGTCATCATCGACGCCCTGCGCGCCGCGAAGATCGCCAAGGACCGCGGCATCGGCGGCCCGATCCTCTCCGCGTCGAGCTACTTCATGAAGTCCCCGCCGGTCCAGTACTTCGACGACGAGGCCTTCGCCAACGTCGAGAAGTTCATCAAGGGCGAGGTCGAGCGCTAAAGCACAGCTCTTCGTGCTTGCTGTCGAAGGTCCCCGGGCACTGTGCCCGGGGACCTTCCCCGTATGTGAGGCTGTGCCCCATGGCTGTCGTGCGTGACCTGCGCATCCTCCTGAGCTTCCAGGGATTTAGACGCCTGCTCGGCGTACGGCTGCTGTCCCAGGGGGCCGATGGCGTCTTCCAGGTCGCGCTCGCCACCTACGTCGTCTTCTCCCCGGAGAACCAGACCTCGGCGGCCTCCATCGCCTCCGCGATGGCGGTCCTGCTGCTTCCGTACTCCCTCATCGGCCCCTTCGCGGGTGTCCTACTGGACCGATGGCGCCGACGGCAGGTTTTTCTGTACGGCAATCTCCTGCGCGCGGCCCTCGCGTGCGTGACGGCCGTTCTGATGCTGAGCCACGTCCCGGACTGGCTCTTCTACATCTCGGCGCTCTGCGTCACGGCGGTCAACCGATTCGTCCTGGCCGGGTTGTCGGCCTCACTGCCCCGTGTCGTGGACGCGGATCGGCTGGTGCTGGCCAACTCCCTTTCCCCCACGGCCGGAACGCTGGCCGCGACCATGGGCGGAGGAGTCGCCTTCGCCGTACGGCTACTGGTCGCTGACTCCGACGCGACCGTGGTCCTCGTGGGAGCCGTGCTGTATCTCTGCGCCGCCCTCGCCGCCGCCCGCATCGCTCCGCAACTCCTCGGACCTGATCGCGCGTTGCTCCACCCCCGCATCGCCACGGCACTCGCCGGCACAGCACGTGGTCTCGCCGCAGGCGTACGCCACCTCGCCCAGCCCTCGCGACGGGAGGCAGCCTGGGCTCTGATGGCGATGACGCTGCTGCGCTTCTGCTACGGCGCCCTGACCGTCATGCTGCTGATGCTCTGCCGCTATGCGTGGGCATCGGGATCGGACGACGGGCTCGCTCTCCTCGGAGTCGCCGTAGGGGTGTCAGGGGCGGGATTCTTCGTCGCCGCCGTGGTGACGCCCTGGGCGGCCGGACGGCTGGGCCCCGGCCGTTGGATCGCCGTCTGCGCCGCTGCCGCCGCGGTCCTGGAACCCGCGCTCTGCCTTCCTTTCAGGCCCACACCGATGCTGGTCGCCGCATTCGTGCTGGGAGTGACCACCCAGGGCGCGAAGATCGCGACGGACACGATCGTGCAGTCCTCGGTGGACGACGGATTCCGCGGCCGGATCTTCTCCATCTACGACGTCCTGTTCAACGTCGCCTTCGTAGGAGCGGCCGGAGTAGCCGCGCTGATGCTGCCTTCTGACGGCCGGTCGACAGCACTCGTCGCGACAGTTGCGGCGATCTACGCATGCATTGCTGCCGCTATGGCCCGCTTTGAACTTCAGTAAGTGTCACATCAGTGCCACAGAGCCAATCCTGGCTACTGCGTTGTCACTGGGGCCCGATAACTTACGTGGGTCTTATACGCGCCACGCGCCAGCGTTCCAATGGGGGGACTCCCAGTGACCACACCGCCGCCTCAGGGCCAGAACCCGTTCGCTCAGGGCCAGCAGCCTTACGGCCCGCCGCCCCAGGGTCAGAACCCTTACGCCCAGCAGCCCCCGCAGGGCTACCCGCAGCAGCCGGGCCAGCCCGGCTTCCCTCAGCAGCAGACCCCCGGCTTCGCCCCGGTCGCGCCGCAGCGCCCGAAGCGGGGCTTCAAGCAGTACCTGCGGATCGGCATCGTCGTCTGTGTGGTCATAGCCGCCGGCATCGGCTGGCTGGCGAGTCGGCACGACCCGGACACGGCAAAGGTCGGCGACTGCATGAGCATCAGCAACCCGGACAACTCCACGGACCCGGGCCTGAAGGTCGTTGACTGCGGCAACTCCAAGGCGAAGTACAAGGTGGCTCAGAAGAAGAGCGACAACTCCGGCTGCGACCGCACCAAGTACGCCGAGTACACGGAGACGGGTGGCAGTGACGACTTCACCCTCTGCCTGTCGGAGTACTCCGCGAAGTAGGTCCTCTTTTACGCGAAGGGGCGGTGTTTCACGTGAAACACCGCCCCTTCGCGTTGTCCGTCGTCGATGTTTCACGTGATGATGCGCCTGCCACCGGAAGGCACAGCGGAGTGGGACGAGGAACTGACCAGCCGGTCGACCTCGACGAATGCCCGTAGCTTGCGCCGATGTT
>NZ_JBEZHO010000049.1:0-64704 GCF_040650615.1 Streptomyces sp. NPDC048643 | reverse complement strand
TCCTTTCCGGGCATGAGCGCCTTGGCGATGATGCCCGCGAGCAGACCGATGAGTATCCAGGCGATGATGCCCATGATGTGTGTCTCCTACCTGGTCGTATAAAGGCCGTGTCAGGACAACCGGGTGTTCCGAATCGGCGACTTCAAACGCCGCGGGCAGTCTGGAGATGTGGTTCGCCGCATCCGTAAGCCGACCGAGCGCACGAGGAGTTGGCCGTAGGCGCCCGGCTGGGCGCGGCGTTGCACGAGTGATCGCACCGCCCTTGAGAGCCAGCGGCGCCCCCTGCATCGGGACTGTCCACAGTCTCACGCTCCCACCTGGGCCGGCGTGTGGGCCGGAAGTCCGGCTACGGACGCGGGACGAGGTTGTTTGCGGGCGGAGGCGTGGGGCAGGCGGTCTGTGTGCTTCGGACCGGAGGCGCGCGCCAAGCGGAGATGACTCCCACGGCCGCGGATTCCTCGGCGGTCTTTGCAGCTCTCTGTGCGGCATGCCCATCACCATCAACCGGGCCCTCCGCGTTCACTGCTCTGCGGATCGCCCGGATGCGCCGTTCAGGAGGACCCCGCGTGCTCACCGAGAAGTCCGCAGACCGCTCTGCCACCGACCCCGACCGCGTGGGCCTGGCTGCCGGCCCCGCCCCCGCAGACCGCGGTTACGACGATGCACCCGAGACCACCTCGCTCTTTGTCCGACTGGTTGAGCTGGACGACGGGCCGGAGCGGGACGCGGTGCGCGACGAGTTGGTGAGCGTCTGGCTGCCCATGGCACACCGGCTGGCCGGCCGGTTCCGTGACCGGGGTGAAGCCATCGAGGACCTGCGCCAGGTCGCCGCCCTTGGACTGGTGAAGGCCATCGACCGGTTCGATCCGGCTCGGGGCGCCTTCGAGAGCTACGCGATTCCCACGATCACCGGCGAGGTGAAGCGGCATTTCCGGGACCGGATGTGGGCCGTACGCGTCCCGCGCCGTGTACAGGACCTGCGCAACCGTGTCAGGGTCGCACGCCGGGAACTGAGCGAGAGGCCCGGCGCGGCTGAGCCCACCCCCGCGGACATCGCCGCCCACACCCGCCTGACAGAAGAGGAAGTCCGCGACGGACTGGAGGCCATGGAGAGCTTCAGTGCCCTCTCGCTGGACGCCGAAGCAGGCGCCGGTGAAGACGGCTACAGCCTCGGCGACACCCTCGGAAGCACCGACTCCTCCCTCGACACCGTCGTCGACCGCGAAGCGGCGAAGAAGGAACTGCGCCGGCTCCCGGAGCGGGAACGAGCTGTCCTTTACATGCGCTTCTTCGAGGACATGACGCAAAGCCGCATAGGAGAGAAGCTCGGTATCTCGCAGATGCACGTCTCCCGCCTCATCTCCCGCAGCTGCGCCCGCGTCCGCAAGGGAGCTCTGGGCCAGTGACCCGCGGGCTGGAGATGAGAAAGGGTGAACGCCGATGAGTGAGCTACTCGCCTTCGGCCACGACGACCCTGCTGCTGCTGCTCCTGCAGCAGCCGGCGCCGACGACAAGCAGACGGCGCCGTCGGTTCGTCCGCAAGGTGATGGGGTGCGGCAGGCCGCGGTGGACCGGGCGACGGGCGTGGTGATGGCCCTGGGCCGGCTGGACGGGCGGCAGGCCGGAGCTGTCCTGTCCGAGGTCTCCCGGCGCACGGGTATCACCTTGAGCCGCGTTGCCGGGCTGCTCACCGTCTGGGCGCCCACGGGTGAACTCAATCTGGGCCTTCGTATCGCGCTGGAGGAGGCGATCCGGGAGCAGCATCGTGTCGCTCCAACTGAGCAGGCGCAGGGGGGAAGGGGAGCGCTTTGACGGTGTCGGCCGGCTCAGGCGCCGACGGCCGGTTGTCCGCGTCCAGCGAGCTGAAGAGGGACCGCCGAGCATGTGGACGGTGCCCGCTCTGAGGCTGCGGGACGTTCCGACCGATACGAGTTCAACCGTCACGCTGCGGTGGCGCGCCGGACTCGCCGAAAGCCCCGGGTCGGCCGACCCATCTGGCGTCTGCCCGAAGCCACTTCACCCCGTTGACCCGTCGGCCGGGTGAGGGGAAGTCGATGCGCATCGGAGCCGGGTTCGGCATCCTGCAGTCATGACCACATCCCTTCCCGTACGGAATCAGTGGCGCCCTTGGTCCAGCCGGACCCGCCGGGGCGTGGATCTTGCCTTCGCCCTACCGCTGTTCGTGATGGGCACCGCCTGGCTCGCGTTGGACTGGATGTTCGGCCATGGCTTGGAGATATGGGCCACCCAGGGCGATCAGGTCCAGGCCGACGCGGCCACCCTCGCCCACATCCACCGCGTGTGGGTCTTGCTGGTCGCCGTCCTCGTCCTGGCCGTCCTCGCAGGACTCTTCCGTGCCCCTTGGGCGGTGGGCGCCAGCCTGCTGCTGGCTCTTCTGGCTGTTCAGGTCCTGATGGTCATTCAGTATCAGTGGGACACCGGCCACGTCACGGCGCCGGCGTGCGTCCCCTTCAGCGCGAACTGTTGAGACAGGGTGGCGGGCCTGTCGGCGTTGTTGTGATCGCCGGCCCATCCCCGCGCAGAGGGACGCCGCCGGCCCCGCTCGTGGCCCCCGGATAGACTCGTCCACATGGTTCGATCTTCCCGTGGTGAGGCGAGCCCCGGGATGTGGCGGCGCGAGGCGGGGACCGTGGTGCTTCGGGCGGCCGCGCTGCCGGAGCGGACCGGGGAACCTTTCGTCATCAACGCCGGGCTCCACGTACCCCGCGTTCCCACGGAGTGGTCGCCGCACTCGCATCCCCAGCACGAGCTCGTCTGGGTGCGCGGCGGGACGCTCACGTCCCGGGTGCGGGATCGTGTCTTCACCGTGTCGGAGGGGCACGGGCTGTGGATGCCCGCCGGTGTGGTGCACGGGGGCCGGGCTACGGCCGGTGCACAGTTCCACGACGCCTTCTTCGCCCCCGACCGCACGCCGATCGCCTTCGAGGAACCGAAAGCGATCGCGATGACCCCGCTGTTGGAATCACTGCTGACCCATCTGTCCCGTACGGATCTCGATACGGCGGCCAGGGCACGGGCCGAGGCGGTCGTGTTCGACGTGCTCGAGCCGTCCGAGCACCAGTTCGCCCTGCAGCTGCCCGGCGACGCCCGGATCGACGCGATCGCCGAGGCGCTGCTGGACGATCCCGCCGATGACCGGTCGCTGGATGAGTGGGCGCGGCTGCTGGGCGTCAGCGACCGCACGGTCACCCGGGCGTTTCGTCGGGCGACCGGTCTCTCCTTCGCGCAGTGGCGGCAAGTGCTGCGGGTCCACCGGGCGCTGACGTTGCTGGCCGAGGGGTTCGACGTGATGACCATCTCTGAGACGCTCGGTTACGCGCAGCCCAGCTCCTTCATCGCCGCGTTCCGGCGGGTCATGGGGACGACCCCGGGTGCGTACTTCGCCACGGCCGATGCGGTCCCCAGGGGTGTCCGGATTCCCGTATCGAGGGTCCCGAACTCCGGATTGTCGGCGTAGCGGGCGGAATATAGCCTTCACGGAGTTAGGTGACCCTTAGTTGGCGCTCGCCGTGAACGGTGCTGTCCGTATGCGGAGGAGTCTGCGGCCCGGCCGGTGACGGCGGGACGGAGGGTGCCGCGATCGTTGCCCCTCCGAACGTCCGGATCCGTCCATGCTCACAAGCCCCTCCCGGCCTTCCGATCGTCCTGCCGCCGGCCCTGTCACGTCGGCGGCCGCCCTCCATGGACACGACCTCGTGCTGAGGTACGGCGCCAAGCCGGTGGTCCAGGGCGTCTCGCTCGCCCTGGAACCCGGCCGCGCCACCGCCCTGGTGGGGCCGAACGGCAGTGGAAAGTCCACGCTGTTGCGCTCGCTCTCACGACTGCACCGGATCGACGGCGGACGCGTGACGCTGGGCGCCGCCGGCGGGACGTCGGACCGCGATGCCGCCCTGCTCAGTTCCCGGCAGTTCGCCCGCGAGGTCACGCTCTTCTCCCAGTCGAGGCCCGCACCCCAGGGACTGACGGTGGCGGAGGTCGTGGCGTTCGGGCGTCATCCCTACCGGCGCGGCTTCGGCGGGCCGACCGCCGAGGACCGGAGCGCCGTCGACCGTGCCATGGGGGTCACCGGGGTGCGGGACATGGCAGGCCGACTGGTCGGGGAACTCTCCGGCGGGGAGATGCAGCGCGTCTGGCTGGCGGCCTGCCTGGCGCAGGACACCGGCGTCGTGCTGCTGGACGAACCGACCAACCACCTCGACCTGCGCTATCAGATCGAGACGCTCGACCTGGTGCGCGATCTCGTGGAGAAACACGGCATCGCGGTCGGGATCGTGCTGCACGACCTCGACCAGGCGTCCCGTGTCGCGGACACGCTGATCCTGATGAGCTCCGGCCGCGTGCACGCGGCCGGAGCACCCATCGACGTCCTCACCGCCGAGAACATCGGTGAGGTCTACGACATCCGCGTCGAAGTCGCCGTCGACCCCCGCACGGGCCGCCTCCGTATCGACCCCATCGGGCGGTACCCCGCCTGAACCTGCCCGTCCGGGCTCTCTGCGCACGTGTCCGTCCGACAGCACCCACCCGGCGGGATCCGCGACGCCTCGCCGCCCAACCGGGCGGCTCCCTGTCCGGAAGCGGGTTCCTCACGCCTTCTCCTCGTACCGACACTCACGGCGGGCCGCGCCCGACCGTCCACATGTCGATGAATCACCTGGGCGGCGCGTCGACAAGAACGGCGCGTCCGCCGCTGTCACACATCGCAACGAACCACGCATCGAAAGAAAGAGGAACCCTCATGAACCGTGCCCGGCTCCTGGCGGCCTCAGCCTCCGCAGGGCTCGTCGTCCTCGCCGCGACAGCCTGCGGCACGACCGACGTCGACAAGGTCGCGCCCGCCAACAGCGCCACCGCGTCGCCCGCCTCGAAGAGCTGCGCCGACGACACCACGACCACGGCGACGGGGCCGGTCTCCTTCAAGGACGGCGTCGGCCGGCAGGTGAAGCTCGACAAGCCCGCCAAGCGAATCGCGGTTCTTGAATGGCAGCAGGTGGAGGACGCGTTGACCTTGTGCGTCACCCCCACTGCGGTCTCAGACGCCAAGGGGTACAGCACCTGGGTCAGCGCGGAGAAGCTGCCCGGCGGGGTGACGGACATCGGCACCCGTGAGGAGCCCGACCTCGACACCCTCTACGCCGCCAAGCCCGACCTCATCGTCGTGGAGGCGTTCGACGCCGATGACGAGACGATCGCGAAGCTGGAGAAGCGGGGTGTCCCCGTGATGGCCACCCGCGGCGCCAACCCCGACGACCCGATCGGCAACATGCGGGACGTGTTCAGCATGATCGGCAAGGCGACGGGCCGTACCGAGCGGGCCGACCAGGTGCTCAAGGAGTTCGACCAGCACCTGGCGAAGGCGAAGCAGCAAGTCGTCGACGCCGAACTGCCGACGAACGACTTCCTGTTCTTCGACGGATGGCTCGAGGGCGGCAACCTCACGATCCGCCCCTACAGCGACGGGGCCCTGTTCACCGAGATAGGCAAGGAACTCGGCATGAAGCCCGCGTGGACCAACGACGTCAACAAGGCGCACGGCGACGGCGGCGTGGACCCCGCCTACGGCCTCGCGCAGACCGACGTCGAGGGACTCGCCGCGGTGGGCGACGCCAACATCTTCTACGCGAACGACGAGGGAGCCGGCGGTTACGTCGCGGCGCTGGCCAAGAACCCGATCTGGAAGACCCTTCCGGCCGTCAAGGAAGGCCGCGCCCACGCGTTCCCGGCGCGGGTGTGGGGCGCCGGCGGTCCGCGCTCCTGCCAGCAGGCGATCGACGCCTACGTCGACGTCCTCGACAAGAAGTGAGCACACCGCAGACGGCGAGCGCACCTCCCGAGTCGTCGACGGGTGGGGGAGTGCCCCCGCGGGCTGATCGCCGCGGCGGCCCCGCCGGGGCGGCCGTCCTGGGACTGCTTCTCCTCGTGACCACCCTGGTGGGCCTGTGGCACCTGACGCAGGGGACGTCGGGCGTCGGCATCGGCGACCTGCTACGCCACCTCGCCGGGCGACGGGAGAGCGCCGGCGGACCGCCGGTCGCCGAGATCATCTCCGGCTCGCGCATCCCGCGCCTGCTCGCCGGAGTGGCCGTGGGCTTCGCCCTCGGCTGCGCCGGCGCGCTGCTGCAGTCCGTCACCCACAACGCGCTCGCCTCCCCCGACACGCTCGCGGTGACGGCCGGGTCCTATTTCACGCTCACGCTGCTGGCCGCGTTCGGTCTCGCCGTCCCGCTGTGGGCGTCCGGAGCCGTCGCATTCGCGGGGGGACTGGTCGCGGCGGCGCTGGTGCTGCTGCTCGCGGGACGGGCCGCGGGCACCGCGGGAACCCGTCTCATCCTCGCCGGATCGGCGATGGCGATGGCTCTGGACGCGGCGTCCGGGATGCTTCTGATCCTGTTCGACCAGAACACGACCGGTCTCTTCGCGTGGGGGAGCGGTTCGCTGGCCCAACTGAACATCGACGCGTCGGTACGAGCCCTGCCGCTCGTGGCGGTGGTGTTGTGCGTCGCCCTCGCCCTGTCACGGCGGCTGGACGTGATGAACCTCGGCGACGACGCCGCGTCCACCCTCGGCGTGCCGATCCGCACCACCCGGGTGACCGCTGTGCTGTGTGCGGTACTGCTGACCAGCACCGCGGTGACACTCGCCGGCCCGATCTCCTTCGTCGGCCTCGGCGCTCCCGTCCTGGCCCGCCTGATCGCCGGGCGGGTGGGGGCATTGCGCCGGCACCTCTACCTGGTCCCCGCGGCCGGGCTGCTCGGAGCGCTGCTCATCCTCCTCGCGGACGCCACCCTGCGCGCGGTGCAGGGCGCCGACGGGGCTGCCTCCATCCCCACCGGCGTGCCGACCGGACTGCTCGGCTCCGTCGTGATCGTGGTCCTCGCGCTGCGACTGAGGGACACCGGCCGGCTCCAGCACCCCCCGCGTGCGAAGGTCGCCGCACGGTCCCACCGCGCCTTCCTCCTCGTGCTGTTCGGCGCGCTGGTCCTCCTCGCGGGGGCAGTCCTCATGGCGACCCTGGCAGGGAGTCTCTGGCTGCGGACGGGCGACATCGCGCTCTGGGCACGGGGCGCCGCCCCCGACCTGATCGGCCAGGCGCTCGACGACCGCGTCCCGCGCGTTGCCGCGGCGGTCCTGGCCGGCGCGGCACTGGGGCTGGCCGGATGCGTCGTGCAGGGCGCGGTACGCAACCCGCTGGCGGAGCCGGGCATTCTCGGCATCACGGCGGGCGCGGGGTTGGGCGCCGCCGGCGTCGTCACCTCGGATCTGTCAGGGGGACGGACGGTGCTCATCGCCGTCGCGGTCGTGGCCGGCCTCGCCACGTTCACGGTGATCGCCCTGCTGGCCTGGCGCGGGGGCTTCCTCCCCGACCGGTTCGTACTGATCGGCATCGGCTGCGGGTACGGCCTCAGCTCCATCACCACCTTCCTGCTGCTGCGCGCCGACCCGTACAACACGCCCCGGATCTTCACCTGGCTCTCCGGTACGACCTACGGCCGCACGCTGCCCGACGTCCTACCGGTCGCGGTGGCCCTGGCGCTCGCGCTGCCCGTGCTGCTCGCCATGCGTGGCCGGCTCGATCTGCTCGCCGTCGACGAGGACACCCCGCGCATCGTCGGCGTCAACGTGGAACGCACACGGCTCGGCGCCCTCGCGATCGCCGCGGTGCTCGCAGCGCTCAGCGTGATCGCCGTCGGCGTCGTCGGCTTCGTCGGGCTCGTCGCCCCGCACCTCGCCCGGTCACTGGTGGGCGCCCGGCACGGCCGCTCGATCCCGGTCGCGATGCTGCTCGGCGCCCTGCTGGTCTGCGTGGCCGACGCCCTCGGCCGCACCGTCGTCGCACCCGCCCAGGTGCCGGCAGGGCTCATGATCGCCCTGGTCGGAGGGCCGTACTTCATCTGGGTACTGCGCACGTCCCGCGCGTGACACCGGCGGAGGCGCGGACGTCGCGCGCATGACCCCACCGTTGGTGCGCGCGCAGACCGACCTGACGGCGTCCCGCACCCCGTCGGCTCGCGGGCTGACCTCGGGGCGCGACGGCCGGAGCCGCCCGCCGAGTGCCGCGGGCGGCCCCCGCCGCCAGACCCCCGGGAGCCGTCCCCGTCCCCGATTCCATCCCCAGCCCGTCCGACCCGTTCAGGAGCACCGCAATGTCGTCCCAGCAGGAAGCGCCCGTGAAGGGCATCGTCGTCGAGTTCGAGCCCGATGCGTCGCCGGACCCGCTGAGGCGGCTGGTGCGCCAAGACGTGCTGGAGCGCTGGCAGGCGGTCGACCGTTCTCCTCACACCCCCCACATCGTCGCCGTCGCGGCCGCCGATGGTCAGGACTGGGTCGCCGCCGCACTCGTGACGGCCCGTCCGCACACCGCCTATCTGAAGATCGTCGACGCTGTCGGCGACGTGCCGTCAGCCCTCACGGCCGTCATCGACCACGCACGCCGCCGGGAGCTCGCACAGGTCAAGTGGGAAGGCTGGACGGCGAGTCCCGAGGACGCCGCCGCTGCGGGCTTCGCGCCGTTGCGGCCTCCGCTCGCCCTGTCGGAGGGTGCGGAAGGTCCTGCCACCGGTTACGTCCGCTGGCTGCACGACAGAGTGGCCGGCGAACCCCCGTACTACGGACAGACCACGCACTTCACCTGCGGTGCCGTCACCGCCCTGATCGCGCAGGCACACGCGGGAGCTGTGCCCAGCGAGGCGCTCGACCGGCGATCAGAGCTGACGCTGTGGCGCGAGGCGACCAACTTCCTCGCGTGCGAACCCGTCGGGCTGGGCGTTGCGGTGCACCGCAGGTGGCCGTCGTCCCCCGTCACCGTCCACCTCGACACGGACCGGCCCGTGCTGATCGACCATCACGCGCAGGGCGAGCAGGAGTGGCGGGCTGTCCTCCAGAGCGCCTCGCGCACGGAGGCCGAACGGATCGGAGTGCCGATCGACCCGAACCCCCTCTCCACCAGGGCGATCCGGGAGGCGGTCGGCCGACAGGAGAACGTCCTGCTCCTGGTCTCGCTCGCAGGAATGCAGGGGTTCGACGTGCCGCACTGGGTGCTCTGCCACGGTGTCGCGCCCGGTGCCATCGTGATCGAGGACCCGTGGGCCAACGCGGCGACGGGTGACACCTGGGTCGACGCCCATCTTCTGCCCATCCCCGATCCCTCGCTCGACACGATGTCGACCGTCTCGGTAGATGGCATCCACGGTGCCGTGACCATCGGCCGCCCGTAGGGGCCCAGCGCCTCTACTTCCGGACAGGCCGGCGAATGGCGGCCCCGCTGGGCAGGGGGGCTCGGCGCCAGGCCCGGTCGACACCGGACTCCTCAACGGCCGGAAGTTGTCGCGACTGCCGGGCAACGGAAGCCGCCGCTGACACCCCGGCAGAGCCCCAGGCCGGTGGGCTACTCCGACAGCTGTTCCGTCAGGTCCTTGACGAGATGCCACTCGTCCCCGTCCTTCTCGAAGACGAACCGGTGGTCACCCATAGAGGACGGGGTCGCCTCCAGTCCGCCGCCGTGTTCGTCGGACAGGTAAGGAGTGGTGATCTCAGTGACGTCCACCGTGAAGTGCGCGCCCTTCGTCCGCACCTGCGTCACCTGAGCCCTCGCGTCGGCCTGGTTCCAGACCTTGCCCCGGGGCGCGGCGTACTTCCGCCAGGCAGCATCAGGCGCGTCCGCGCTCCGCTGGAAGACCTCTTCGGCGGCCTGCTCAAGAGACCTTTGTTCCGATTCTCGCTCGGCCGCCGTGGCCTGGCTCCTCAAGACCAGCCCGCCGGCCACAGCGACAAGCACCGCCGCAGCCGCGGCCAGTCCCACCTTGCGCTTCTTGTACACCGTTGCCCCCAACTCGAGGTCCATCGACATATCGATGCACTGATCTACCGGAGAGTAGCAACGATCGAACCTTCATCCCAGACGAATCCGCAGGTCGGAGCCTTGATCACGCAAGTGTGGGTATCCAGGACCGCGTGAGGCCGATGCAGCTTCGATGGCTCAGATCAAGGGTGTCCTTGGCGAAGCGAAAGCCCGGGTCGCGCGAGACGGCGTCCCGACCCCGGCTGACCCGTGCTCAGCCCCCGGCCGCGCCGCCGTCAGGAGCGCGTGAGCCGGGCCGCGAGATAAGGCGCGGTGGCGCTGCGGCGGGCCCGCGCCACCTTGGCCGGCGGGCCCGCCGCGACCACCCTGCCGCCCGCGTCGCCGCCGCCCGGCCCGAGGTCGATGACCCAGTCGGCGGTGGCGATCGTGTCCAGGTCGTGTTCGACGAGGACGACCGTGTTGCCGGCGTCGACGAGCCGGTGCAGCTGTCGCAGCAGCAGCGCGATGTCCGCGGGGTGCAGCCCCGCCGTCGGCTCGTCGAGCAGGTAGAGCGCGTGCCCGCGGCGGGCTCGCTGCAGTTCGGTGGCCAGTTTGATGCGTTGGGCCTCACCACCGCTGAGTTCCGTCGCGGGCTGGCCCAGCCGGAGGTACCCCAGGCCCACCTCGCGCAACGTCTCCAGGCTGCGGGAGGCGGCCGGGACGGCGGACAGGAACGTGGCGGCGACGTCGACGGAAAGCGCCAGCACTTCCGCGATGTTCTTGCCGCGGTAGGTGACCTCCAGCGTCTCGGCGTTGTACCGAGCGCCCTCGCAGGTCGGGCACGGCGCGTAGGTGCCGGGCAGGAACAGCAGTTCCACCGCGACGAAGCCCTCGCCCTGGCAGGTCTCACACCGCCCCTCGGGCACGTTGAAGGAGAACCGCCCGGCCGAGTAGCCACGCGCCCGGGCCTCCTCCGTCGCCGCGTACAGCTTGCGCACCGCGTCGAACATTCCCGTGTACGTGGCCAGGTTCGACCGGGGAGTTCGACCGATGGGCCGTTGGTCGACCAGGACCAGCCGGTCGAACGACTCGACCCCCGACGCGTCCTGGACGTCGACCTCCAGCTGCGCCTCGTCGGGCTCATCAGGTACGAGTCCGAGGTGGCCGCGGACGACCTCGGCGAGCACCTGCGTCACCAGCGTCGACTTTCCGGAACCGGACACGCCCGTCACCGCCGTCAGTACGCACAGCGGTACGTCGACGGACACCTCGCGCAGATTGTGGCGGGAGACGCCGCTCAGGTGCAGCCAGCCGTGCGGTGTACGCGGGCGGTGATCGAGCGGCTGGGCGCGCCCGAACAAGTACGGGCTCGTGGCCGACTCCTCGACCCGCTCAAGACCGGCGACCGGGCCGCTGTACAGCACGCGTCCGCCGCCCTCGCCCGCGCCGGGGCCGATGTCGACCACCCAGTCCGCCCGCCGTACGACGTCCATGTCGTGCTCCACGACGAACAGCGAGTTGCCCGCCGCCTTGAGGCGGTCCAGCACGTCCAGCAGCGGTTCCGCGTCAGCCGGGTGCAGGCCCGCGGAGGGTTCGTCGAGGACGTAGACGACGCCGAACAGCCCCGAGCGCAACTGGGTGGCGATCCGCAGGCGCTGCGCCTCGCCGGGCGACAGGGTCGTCGAGCGGCGCCCGAGGCTGAGATATCCGAGGCCCAGGTCGAGCAGTACGTCGACCCGCGCGACCAGATCGGCGCAGATCCGGACCGCGACCTCGGTCGTCTCCCCTGATCGGGCGATCGACGTGGTGGCGTCGGCCTTGGACCGCCCCGCGACGGGCCGCAGCAGCGCCACGACCTCGGTGAGCGGCATCGCGTTGATCTCGGCGATGGAACGTCCGGCGAAGGTCACGGCCAGTGCCTCGGGCCGCAGTCCGCTGCCGTGACACTCGGGGCAGGGCACACTCCTGACGAAACGGAGCGCCCGTTCGCGCATCTTCTCGCTCTTCGAGTCGGCGAGGACGTGCATGACGTGCTTGCGGGCGCTCCAGAACGTGCCCTGGTAGCCGTAGTCGACGCGGTCCTCCTCCGGCTCGATGTACACGGAGGGCTGCTCGTCCGTGTACAGCAGCCAGTCACGGTCCTTCTTCCTGAGCCTGCGCCACGGTCGGTCGATGTCGATCCCCAGGCCGTTCACGACGCTGCGCAGGTTGGCGCCCTGCCAGGCGCCCGGCCAGGCGGCGATCGCCCCCTCGCGGATGCTCAGTGAGGGGTCCGGGACGAGCAGGTCCTCGGCGACGTCGTGCACGACGCCCAGTCCGTGGCACTCCGGGCAGGCGCCGGCCGCCGTGTTGGGTGAGAAAGACTCGGCTTCCAGCCGCGCGGCCCCCGGCGGGTAGGTGCCGGCGCGGGAGTACAGCATGCGCAGCAGATTCGACAGCGTGGTGATGGTGCCGACCGTCGAGCGCGAGCTGGGCGACCCGCGTCGCTGCTGCAGGGCCACGGCCGGAGGCAGTCCGGTGATCTCCTGCACGTGCGGTGCGCCGACCTGTTGCAACAGCCGTCGGGCGTACGGTGCCACGGACTCGAAGTAGCGCCGCTGGGCCTCCGCGTAGAGCGTGCCGAACGCGAGCGAGGACTTGCCCGAACCGGAGACGCCGGTGAAGGCGACCATCGCGTCCCGCGGAACGTCGACATCGATGTTCCGCAGGTTGTTCTCACTGGCACCCCGGACATGCACGAAGGGGTCGCTCGCGTCCTTGTTCACGGTTCCTGACTACCTGATCACGCCGGGAACCGCGCGACAGGCGCCGCCACCGGGCCCCGCGCACACGAGCATCCGGAGAGCCTCGGTATGAGCCGCTGCCGGCGCACGTTCGATCAGACCGTGGGAGACGGTCGGCTCCGTGGGGCCCAGGCCCGACGGTCCACACGATCCCGTCGTCGCCCTCACGACCACCTGATCCGAGCTGGGCGGCAACGGCAGGCGCCGTTGTGGCCGCGGGCTGGGCCGCCAACCAGCTCATGCAGCGCTACAGCGAGCGTCGATGAACCAGATCGCTGGGAGGCTCTGGGGGCATGGCCGTCGTGATATTTCTCGGTGCGCAGATAGGTCCGCGCCCTTCGGAAGGAACGGCGAAAGCAAGCCGTTGAAGCGCACATATCGGCCTTTGCCGCACCTTCCGGCAGGTTTCCCCTGTTGACTGTCTGATGGCACTTTGCAACGCCCAGAGCAATCCGAGGGGAACCGCCTTGATGAAGAAATTCGCCGCCGTGGGAGCGGCCGTCGTGCTCGGTTGGGCACTGGGTACCGCGCCGGCCAATGCGGCGCCGGCCTATTACCACCTGCAGAACAAGGCCACCAACGATTGCCTGGATTTTCGGGCCGACTACGGACCCTACGCGACAGGGTGCAACGAGGGCCCGTACCAGACCTGGCTCATGAACGACACCATCGGCCGGCTCTCCGAAATGCGGCAGAACGCAGGTAGCAGGCTGTGTCTGGTCGCCCGCAGCGGACAGGCGACGATGAAACCGTGTTCGTCCAGCGACCCGGCAGCCCTGTGGAATGCGTACTTCACCACCGCCGGCTTCCAGCTGATCAACAACGTGACGAAGACCTGCCTCGGCGAGGGCTCGGGGGACGTCCGCCACGTCACGCTCGTCAGGTGCACCGGCGGCAATTCCCAGCAGTGGACGCTTTACCGCTGACCGTTCGATCGGGCACTCCACCGCCCAGCGGTTCCCGCCGACGAGCGGCGTCTGCGCGAGTCCCCATCCGCCGGTACCGTGGTTCTGACGGAGGAGGGCACACTGCTCGGTGCCGTCGGGCCTGGCCGCTGACCTGGGCGTGCGCGTCCGTGGGTGGTGTGCGCGCAGCGTCCCGTCGCGCCGACCGCTTGAGGCACGAGCAATGGGCAAGGTCGATACTCATGGGCTCACCGGACCCGTTCCCCGAATTGGCCGACGTGTACGACGCCATTTCCCGTGCTGGGAAGTCGGCCGGTGGAGCGATAGGTTCTCTGCTGACCCATTCCGCGCTCGGCATCGCCATCTGGGATACCACATTGCGGTGCGTCTGGGTCAACGACGCCATGGAACGCTACGACCGGATCTCCCGGAAGGAGCGTTTGGGGCGCTTTCCGCGGGATGCGCTGGCAGGTGATGCGGACAGGCTGGAATCGGTCATTGAACGCGTACTGGCTACCGGCATTCACGTCACCGGCCGGGAGTATCGAGTTCCGGCTGCTGTCGGGGGAGTGTCAGAAGGTGCCGTCACCGCAACCTTCATTCGCCTGAGCGACGCCGAAGATGTCCTGTTGGGAGTGGCCCAGCTCGTTCACGTCAAGGACCGCCGATGGCCGGAGGACCGCCTCGCTGTGGTCAGTGAGTCCGGCTCGCGCATCGGCACCTCGTTGGATGTGATGCGAACAGCGCAGGAGCTGGCTGATTTCGTGGTCCCCTTCTTCGCCGACTACGTCACGGTGGATCTGACGGAGGCGGTGCGACTCGGTGAGGAACCGCTGGAGCGCCTGGGACCGTCGGACGGGCGCATTCCCACGTTTCGACGCGCTGGTAGGGCCTCCATCCACGCCGGGGCTCCAGAGTCCCTGTGGCCCACAGGAGAGGTGGTCTATGTCCCGGAAACCTCACCCTTCATGGAGGTCTTGTCCTCTGGCCGACCCCTGCTGGAGCCAGTCCTCGACGTGCATCACGCCGCCTGGCTGAGCAAGGATCCAGCGCGAGCCCAGAAGATCCGCGAGTTTGGTATGCACTCACTGCTGGTCCTTCCCATTCACGCCCGCGGGGTGCTGATGGGGGTGGCGGTATTCGTGCGAACGGAGAACCCTGCGTCGTTCGACGAGAACGACCAGCTGTTGGCCGAGGAACTGGTGGCCAGAACTGCGCTGAGCCTGGACAACGCGCGCCGGTACGCGCGCGAGCGGACGGCCGCCCTCACTCTGCAGCACAGCCTCCTGCCACGACGCATACGCGGCGGCGAGGCCTTGCAAGTGGCCGCCCGCTACCTACCGGCGGACGCCGAGTACAGCGTCGGAGGAGACTGGTTCGACGTGATCGGTCTGTCCGGTGGTCGCTTGGCGCTCGTGGTCGGAGACGTGGTCGGGCACGGTATAGAGGCGGCAGCCACAATGGGCCGCTTGCGCACCGCGATTCGGACACTCGCCGGTCTCGACATGTCCCCAGGTGAGTTGCTGACGAGGCTGGACCAAACCTTCGCCCGCCTGGTCGAGGACGAGGGCGACACCCATGAGGAGATCGCCGACCCCGCTGTCCCGTCCATCAGTGCCACCTGCGTCTACGCCCTGTACGAACCTGTTCGGCGAACTTGCGAAGTAGCCCTGGCCGGACATCCCTCACCTGCGATCGTGCACCCGCATGGTGATGTGACCTTTCCCGAACTACCGAGGGGAACACCACTCGGGCTCGGCATGCTTCCCTACGAGTCAGCCGAGGTCGGTCTGCCGGCAGGCGGCATCATCGCCTTGTACACCGACGGCCTCGTCGAAGACCGCCGTCAGGACATAGACGTCGGACTGGAACGGATAAGACGTTCTCTTTCCCGAAGCCGCCGCGAACCGTCTCTCCCATCACTCTGCACAGCTGTGATCGGCACGTTGCCTTCTTCGGCTCCGGCCGACGACGTCACGCTGCTGCTGGCGCGCAGCTTCGGAGAGGGCTGAATTCCCCACAGATCAGGAACCGTTGCTGGATCGCTACCGGCCTTCGGGGCCGACGGAGGGTTCGCAAGGGTCTGTCCCCGGCCGATCATCTCGGTGCGGCTATCCAGTGCCACGCTCGGACGTGCGCCGTACTCAGCGGCGTACCGCGGAGATCAGGCCCCCGTGCCGCGGCGGCTGCACCTCGGGTGTCGTCACCGGACGCCCGTACGCCGCCGCGCGTTCACGCAGCGTGTACGCGCGGGCGTCCCACCCGAGACCGGCCAGCCAGGCGACCGGGTCGGGGGGCATCTCGGAGAGCCACATCGACGCCGGGGTGCCGCTGTCTTGTGCGAAGCGATCGAGGACCCCGGGTTGCCCCAGTGTCAGGCCCATCCGACTGCCGGTCGCGGACAGCTCTCCCACCTGCCCGAGCAAGCGGTCGACGGCATCCTGCGGCAGGTAGATGAGAAGGCCCTCAGCGATCCACACCGTGGGCACTGTCGGATCGTGTCCGGCAGCGGACAGAGCGCCGGGCCAGTCCTCTCGTAGGTCGACCGGTACGGTGATCCGCTCGCAGCGGGCCTCGGCCCGTTCGGCCCGGAGCACCGACTCCTTGAAGCCCAGCGGCTCGGCGGTGTCGATCTCGAACAAGCGGGTTCCCGACGGCCAGTCGAGCCGGTAGGCCCGGCTGTCCATGCCGGCGCCGAGCAGGACCACCTGGCGGCAGCCCGCCTCGGACGCGTCGCGCAGCAGCTCGTCGAGGAAGCGGGTACGGACCACGATCGAGAGTCCTACCGCGCCCCAGCGCCGTCGAGCCGCCTCGTCCACGGACGCGTGTAGCGGCTCCCCGTCCACCGGCAGGCCGCCGGCGGTGGCGAATGCCTCCGCGAGCGGGTCCAGGAACAAGGGGTTCTCGCGCCGGGTCTCGCGTGCCCGGACCCGGGCGACCCCGACGGCCGTGGCCCAGACCCCGGACGGCTTCGCTGTCATGGCTCTCTCCTCGTCAACGAGGCGGCTCCTCGCTCGGGCTCCGCAGAGCCCTGCCCCCGCCGAGGAGCAGGCAACCGACTCTACTGCGCCGCCCCGAGGACCGCCGACGCGGCCTGTTCCAGTTGCGTTGAGCGGATCCCGGACCGGCTCAAGACGGTGGGAGTTGCAGGCGTGGCGGGCGGCTGGCCACGACGGAGGGGGACTGCGGTCGCACGCTCCTCGCAGGCCGAGTGCGTCGGCTGGCGTCGTTCAGCTGTCGCACAGCCGCGGGATTCCGCCTGGTGATCATTCCTGTCGATGGCCCCTTCGGGTGATCCACTTCGGATCGGGTGTCGTGCGAGGCGCAGAAACGTTGTCCCGGCGTGGAATCACGTGAGCTTTGGGAACGTAACAGCCTTCTAGCCGAGGCGTTTTGCAGTAGAGATGACCGGGTGCGCGAGGCGCAGGCGGTGATGGACGAGGCCGTGGCCAGCAGGACGAGGACACTCGCCGCTTTTGCGATCACGGTCGGCAGTGACGCCGCTGTGGCCGACCTGATGGGACTCAACGAGCGCGAGGTACGTGTCGCACGCCGTACGGTCGGCAAGGAAGACGCCCGGATTGTCGCCGACCAACTACTCAACTCGCCTGCGGAAACGTCTCCTCACCCTCCGCAGGCAGCTGCGGCCCCGCCCCCGGCTGCGGCCCCGCCCCCGGCTGCGGCCCCGCCCTCGGCCGCCGCAATGCCCGCACAGCCCACCGTGCCCGTCCCCGCCCCCATTGATGAGCAGCCCATGGGAGCCGCTCGGGCGAAGATGCCTCAGCCCCGACCGGAAACACCACCACCAGGCCGTCCACCTCTGATGGAACAGTCATCGGCGGGCGAGCAGGTGATCTGGACGGCAGGAATGGACTCCGTGCTGTTGTGGAGTTGGGAATCGGGTCTGGACCTGCAGACCGTCGCCGAAGAACTCGGCCTCAGTTCGAAGGAGCTGCTCATGCGTGCCCAACTGCTGGCGGCGGAGGGGCGGTTGACACCCAAGGCGCCCTCGTACGACATCAGCCAGCCCGGCCGTCACCGCCGGCACAACACGATGCCGTATCCCGTGGTTCCAGACAGTCCAGAAACGCTGTACATGTCCTCGAGCCCGTACACCTGAGCCACGATGAGCCCCTGGCGCCGGGCGAACGGAGATCTCTTCACCTCGATGCCCCGTCGAGGCGCCGCGGGCTGACGGTCGCGAGGTCCCGCGCCGCGGCCTGAGATGTCCAGGGAACCGGCGAGGCGGGCGATGTCGCCGATGACATCGCCCGCCACTCATGGCGGCCAGGTCTTGGGGGAGACAGGGGCAACCAGCACCGCGAGCAGGTCTGTCGGCGAGAGTGACCTCGACGCCGGCCGTCGCGGTTCCAGTTCCTCACCGTCATGCAAACCCGCAGCTCGCGCCTCTATGCGAGCCCCAGGATCTCGTCACAGGATCCTCTTCCTGGGTCCGAGTCCGGGCGCAGTCGAAGCGAAGCGGTCGGGGGAACGACGAGTCGCATCCGACGGAGCGAGCCTCCGGGCTACTCACTCGGCCTCTTTCCGTAGTACGGGCTGACGGTTCGGGCCAACTTTCGCTGGATCACCCGCAGCATTCTGATCGTCGCCGCGTCGTCGCGCCCCGTGGTCGTCGGCCATTCCACGCCCGAGCCGGCGAGGTCGCTGACGAAGACGATCTCTGTGGCCAGAAGTGTCCGCGCCCAGTCCGCTGCGCTGAGCGGGGCGTCCTCGCGAAGTGCGTTGCGGAGCCGTTGACACTGGGCGAGCAGATCCTTCCTACCGGCGAACCCCATGCCGACGGCGAGTTGATCGCTGCAGTGTGCGGGACCGCCCCACTCCATGAGCGCACGAGCCAGCAGTTCGACCTCATGCTGGGCCAACAGCCCGCTGGCTCGGACCACATCATGCGACACAGGTTCACCCCTCCTGCTCATCCGCCCACGGGCTGTTCAGATCGTCCTGGACATCCTCGCTGATCGGGCCCGCGGTGCGGCGCTATCCGGACACCGCATCATGACCTTGGTCCACGGCAGACCCGGACATCGACTTTCAGGCGGTCGGAGCGATGCCGATGACGGAGACCGACGACGAGCGGGTCTGCTCCCGCAGGGGGCTCGGCTGAAGCTCGTTCACGGTCGGCGATACGCGTCCGCATCAGTGCCGGGAAGCGGATCCCGAGTCAGGGACACGTAACACGGGTATTGGGGATCGCCCGCCTCCATGAGGGCGAACAGATCGACGTCGTGCTGGGCGAAGCGGTGGAGGTACTGGAAGAAGAGCTCCAGCTCTGTATCGGAGAGCGGCTCGTCATGTCGTTCATTTCGCACCCTCGGACAATACGACAGGCCTCTGTTCCGGTGATCTCCGGCCAGGGCGACCTTCGTCGGCGACGTCTGCCAGCCACAACAGCTGTGTGCACGGAAAAGGATCTGGAGCGGCCCGTTTCGCCTGTGTGGGCGCGGCGGTAGGGCTCCGTCCAGAGGTGGCCGAGGTCCGACATGGGCTCACGGTCGGTGCGCGAAGGCTCGAGCCAGCGTCTCCAACGCTGCGCTGACCTCCCGCAGACGGACAGGGTCCGTGGTGCCAAGTGCTGCGGCCAGAGCCTCGGTGACATCGGTCGCGCGGATCTCGGTGACTCGCGCCGAGGGCTGCGGAGCCTGGCGTACGAGCATGCGGCGCCTGTCCGTGGGGTCCGTGTCGGTCAGTACCGAGCCGGCCTCCTTCAGCCGGGCGACGGCCGTCGAGACCTGGCTCTGGGGGAGGCCGGTGCGTGCGGCGATCTCGCCGACCGCGGTGTCGGGGTGGGCTGCGATGTCGCTGGCCACGACCAGTACGGTCCGGGTGCTGCCGGCGTACCGGGCGGCGCCGCCCGGCGGCTCGGGAAGGGCGTCCTCGCCGATTTTCATCAAGGCGCGTCCCAGTAGGAAGAGTTCGACTCCGTTCACATCCAACAAGGTACATCCAAATTGATGCATCTATCTAGATGTATCGAGGTGGATGCAATATGCTCGGGCTCGGATGCAGCGGAACGGCCGCCGCGCCACGACAGGGGGAAGACATGACCACGCTCTCCGGCGTGCTGGAGGTGCCCGGTGCGTTCCTGCACTACCAACTGCGAGGCAGCGGGCCGCTGTTGCTGATCTCCGAGAGCGGGGAAGGCGACGCCGACCGCAGTACCGACCTCGCCGACCAGCTCGCCGACACCTTCACCGTGCTCACCTACGACCGTCGCGGCCTCTCCCGGAGCAGGCTGGCCGCCCCGGAGCGTGGAGCAACGCTGAACGAGCACGCCGACGACGTCCATCGCCTCCTCGCCACTCTCACCGACGCTCCCGTGCCCATGCTCGGCTGCAGCCTGGGCGCCGTGATCGGCCTGCACGCGCTCACGCTGCACCCCGACCGGATCAGCACGCTCGTCGCCCACGAACCGGTCGCCCCACGCCTCCTGCCCGAGGATGAGCGTTCTCACCATGAAGGCGAACTCGCCGTGCTCCAGGACCTCTACCGGCGCCGGGGGCTGGACGCCGCTCTGCCGCGGATCGCCCGCACCCTGGGCATCGACCCCACCCACAAGAACGCCGAACCCGGTCTGACACCGCAGCCGATCAACGAACGCCGGCGAGCCAACTTCGACTACTTCATCCGGCACGACTTCACCGCCGTCATCCACGACAACCTCGACCCGGCAGCCCTCAGGGATGTCCGCACGCGCATCATCCCTGCCTACGGACACGCCACGCCGCCCCATGTCTTCGACCGCCGGTGCAGCAGCGCCCTGGCCACCCTGGTGGGATGCGGAGCGGTCGCGTTCCCCGGCGGCCACAACGGCAACACCAGCCACCCGCGAGCGTATGCCGCCCGGCTTCGCCAGATCCTGGCCGACAACGACTGACCTCAAGGCCGGCTGAACGGGACCGTTCGTCTCCATGCCCAGCTTGCTCGCCGCCATCAGGCCGAGTCGTGCTGGCCCTACGCAAGGAGAGACCGGCGAGTCCCGGATGCGACGCCGTTTCCGGCAGGACCTCGATCAGGTCAGCGCTTCAAGTGCTCCACTACAGCGCGCACCGCCCGCTCGACGGCATGGATGGCCTGCTCGGTGTGGTGGGTCGTCTCGAAGCCATGGCGGCCGAGCGGTACGTCGACGACCTCGACGTCCGCGTCGCACTCCTTGGCGACGGCCAGGAACTCCTCGACCGTCGCCGCGATCTCCGCGCGCTCCAGTTCCACCCGGGTCAACACGATCGGCAGGCGTCCTGCGGTGCGCACCATGTCCGCCGGTCGGAATCGGGAACCGACGCGCCCCCAGTTCGGCAGCGGCGCCAGGACCGGATAGGTCGCCGCCACACACCGCAGCCACGGCGGGGGCGCGGCGAGCCAGTCCGCCGACAGCAGCCCGCCCGCGGAGAAGAACCAGATCGCCACACGGCTTTCGTCGACGCGCGGATCGGCCCGTACGAGACTCACCGCTTCGGCCAGATCCTCGGCTGCACGCTCGAAGTCGGCGAGATCGTGCAGCCGATGGTCCAGGGTCACGCCGACCACTCCCATGCCCGCAACGTAGCCGCCGTAGCCGACGAAGGCGGGCCAGTCCCGCGGCGTCGGCCGCACGTCGGGGTGGACCGGACCGCCATGGACGAACACCACCGCCGGCCACCTCGAGCCGTCTTCGGAAAGGGCGTCGGGAAGGGCGTCGGGTAGGTGAAGATCGATCCGTCCCACCCTCTCGCGGGGCCGCGCCGGGACGTCCATCAGGAACGGCCGAAGATGCGACGGCTGTTCGCTCACGCTCGCGGCCACCCGGTGCCCTTCTCCTGCGGCGGCCCGGAGCAGGACCTCGGCCACTTCGTCGGCGCGGGACAGCATCGGCCAGTGCCCGGTATCGAGTTCGAAGAAGGTCACCCTGGGGTCGGTGAGCATCTGGAAGCGGGGATCTCCAAGGCCCACGAGGCCCTCGACCATGGCGATGCTCGATCCGTTGGCGGTGCAGAGGACGCCGGTCGCCGGCAGTTCGAAGACGGCTCCCGAAAGGCGGAGCGGCTGAGTCAGCGTGCGCACCGGATGCGCGACGGCGCTGTCCGCCAGCCGATTCAGCTCGGCCGGTGAGAGCCCTTCGACACTGCCCCAGCGGTCCCACGCCTCGGTAGACGGGGGAGGGATGCGCCACTCGTCCTCGCAGACGTCGACTTGGTGCAACAGCCGCTCACGGAGGGTCTGTTCAGGCAGCAGGGTCAGGGCCTGGTCACCATCTTGGGGCATGCCCGCGTCCAAATAGACGATCCGCGCGATGCGTTCCGGACGGAGATCGGCGGCGCCGAGCACCGGGTACATGCCGTAGCAGTGACCGACCATCACCACCTCGGCAGCGTCGACTTGGTCGATCAGCCGCAACAGATCGTGGACATGAGTCTCCAGGTCCGTCCCGGGCCCCGCCGCGGGGGCCTGCTCACCCATGCCGGTGAGCACCACCGGATACACCTGTGCCCCCGACTCCCGCAGCCGAGCGGCCACCCCCTGCCAGATCCAGCCGCCGGTGTGGGCGCCTGCCACCAGGATGAATGCCGTCATCACTGTCTCCTCGCACACTGTGGTCCCCGCGGAGCCTGCCGTACCGGTGCTCCGCGCTCGCCGGTACCGTAGGAACTCCCCCTGAGGGAGGTTCAAGTCGTGTCGCCCGACAACATGTGGAGCATCGGAGAGCTCGCCGAGCGTGCCGGCGTCACCGTCAAGACCGTCCGCTTCTACTCGGACCGCGGTCTGCTGCCCGAAGGCACCCGCAGCACCGGTGGCCATCGCCGATACGGTCCCGACGCGCTCGACCGGCTGCAACTGATCCGCTCCCTGCGCACCCTCGACCTGCCGGTTCCCCAAGTGAGCCGGATCCTGGACGAGCGGGACTCCCTCGAGGACGTCGTCGCGGGCAAGCTGCAACAGATCGGCTCGCAGCTGGCTGCACTGCGGTGGCAGGAGGCGGCCCTCCAACTGCTCCAGGACTGCGCCCCAGAGGAACGCGCCGAGCGCCTGCGGCTGATCGGTGCCGTCGCCGTCCCGCCCAGCACGGCGCCACTCGCACGCTTCTGGCGACGCTGGCTGCCGCCGCGGCTCCCGGCCCGACTGGTCCACGCCATCGTCGACCAGGCAGTACCCCAGCTCCCCGAAGGCCCCACTCCCACCCAGGTGTTGGCCTTCACCCGGCTCCATGCCTTCGTCACGGCACCGTGCCCCGGTACCGGGCAAGGCCGGCAAGACCAGCCCGCCGCTCATGGGCCTGACGGGGGCCGGCCGGCCGTACTGTACGACGGTCTCGGAGAGGCCTACGGCCTGGCCGCGCGGCAGTTGCGGGCACAGCGGTCACCGCACGAGGGCGAGGCACTCGACTGCTTCGTCGCCGCCTACGCACGCTCACGCGGTACGCGCGACACTCCGGCCTTCCGTCACCAGCTGAGCGGGGTGCTTGCCGCGGACCCTCGCATCGACCGCTACTGGGAGCTCACCGCCGAACTCACCGGCCCGTCGCAACCGACCCCCGGCGTCACCCACGACTGGCTCTGCTCGGCCCTGAACAACCAGACGGCCCAAGCGGCGAGTTGAAGCGAGGGGGACACAGTGAGTTGGGGGGCCACACAAGGCGCGGCCCTCTACTCTCTCGAACCCTCGAACGTTGACGGCGTACCGGCCGCCAGTCCGCCGCTGACGGCTCACCTGCGAACGGGCGGCCGTGGTCGGCCCCTTGGAGGCGGACGATTTCATTGGGTGGGCCGCCGGGCGCGGAACCGCCTTCAGGACCTCACGCCGGTGAACTCCGTACCGCTCCGGGGGCAGACGGATCGACGGGTCTTCGACCCGCGGTAGCGCGAAAGCCTCGCTCACTGCGGCCTGCGCAGGCCATCGCTCAGCCGGAGACGCCATGCCCTACGGGCATTCCGACCTGGCCATGCTTCTCCCCTCGCAGATGGTCTGCCCTCTTGCCGGCGTCTGCGTCCTCGGCTTTGGCGCGTTGGCGGCGGTCGAGGAGCCCGGCAGGGTGGGCGGGTGGCGCGTAGACACCGCACCCCGCGTAGGGCGGGACAGTGTGACTGTCACCGGGGGCACGGCCTACTGGTCGGGTGGTGTGCTGGCTTGGATCAGGGCTCGTGCCAGGGCAGTGCTCTCCGGGAGGCAGTCGAGCGAGAGGGGTTGCGTGGCGACAGCACCTTCGTGCAGTACGAGGAGTTGGGTGGCGAGGGTGGCTGGGTGTGAGCAACCCGCTGAAGCGGCGAGTTCCTTGAAGAGGTTCAGGAGCCAGAGCTTTTGGTTCGCCGCGATCCGGTATGCGGGATGCGCGGGGTCGGGGAGTTCTGCCAGCGCGTTGATGAAGGCGCATCCGCGAGTGTTGGTCTCGCTCCAGGTCCGTAGGGCCTCGAAGGGGGCGGTGACGGCCTCGGCCGGAGTGTCGCCGGCGTCAACGGCGGCACGGACGAGTGATCGCCACCGCTCGTCACGTTCCGTGAGATAGGCCGCTACGAGGTGATCCTTCGAACCGAACTGGTTGTACAGGGTCCGCTTGGTCACGCCTGAGTGCTCGGCGATCAGATCCACACCGACCGCCGTGATGCCGCGGTTGTAGAACAACTCCTCGGCGGCTGCCACGATGCGGCGGCCGGCCGGAGTCATAGGCCGCGCTTCGTGCACGACGAGCCCCTTCACAGAACGGTGTACGTTGGGAGATGTTTACAGATCAGTATACCTGAGGAGGCTCAACCGATGGCTGCGTCCGATTTCATGCGAGCGGTGCGCATCACCAGGCACGGGGGACCGGAGGTTCTTGAGCTGACGCAGGTCGCCGTCCCAGCCCCCGAGGCGGGGGAGGTACTGGTCCAGGTCTGCGCGGTAGCGCTGAACAACACCGACCTGTGGACCCGGGAAGGCGCCTACGGCCGTCCGGACGACCCGAAGGCGCTGTCGGGCTGGCGCGGCCCGATCGACTTCCCTCGCATCCAGGGCGCCGACGTGGCCGGCCGGATCGTGGCCGTCGGGACCGGCGTAGCGCGGGACCTCGTGGGGCGCCGTGTGGTCGTCGACCCCGCGCTCTACGACATCGAGGGGCCGGACGCCAATCCGGTGGGCCTGATGGGGAGCGAACGCGACGGCGGATACGCCGAGTACGTGACGGCGCCGGTGAAGCGTGTGCACGACGTGACGGACTCCCCGCTCACGGACGAGCAGCTCGCGACGTTGCCGACCGCCTACGGCACAGCGTTGGGCATGATCGAGCGAGGCCGGTTGCGGAAGGAGGAAACCGCCCTGGTCTCGGGAGCGTCCGGCGGTGTCGGCCTCGCGCTGGTGCAGATCGCCCGGGCGCGTGGAGCCCGGGTGGTCGCCATCAGTAGTGGATCCAAGATCGACGCGGTGCGGGAAGCAGGCGCGCACGAAGTCATCGACCGCGCAGGAGACATCGCCGAGCAAGTCCGTGCCGTCGCCCCGGAGGGCATCGACGTCGCGCTCGACGTCGTGGCCGGCGAACTGGTCAGTGAGGGACTGCCGCTGCTGCGCGAAGGGGGCCGGTGGGTCATCGCCGGCGCGCTCGGTGGATACGGCGTGACCTTTGACGTGCGCCGTCTGTATCTGCACAACGCCCAGGTCATCGGTTCCGCGATGCACACGCCCGCGCACTTCGACCTCCTCATGGACCTGGCTCGTGGGGGCGAGGTCCAGCCGGTCATCGCCGCGACCTTCCCACTGGAACAGGCCGCTCAGGCGCAGGAAGAACTCTCCCGCAGGGGGCACGTGGGAAAAATCGTCATGCACCCCTGAGTGCCATCTGACGGCTCACCGGAGCGGATCCATGAGCGGACCACGGCGACGGCGACGTCGTCGTGAAGGACGTGGGCCCTCTTGTTCCAGCTGCCGAAACGCCCAGGAAGGCCGCGCCACGGCGTGCCAGTCCGACGCGTAACAAGATCCGGTTGATCTCCTTGAGGCGACCGGTCCACCGTCCGCCTCGCTGCCCCGACTGGCGGCAAGCGCGGCGCCAGGCGCATTCACGCCGCATGCACGCCACATTCGTCAGATCACCCCGCCTCGCGCCGACGCCACGAGCAGGCAATCCGACGGTCGCATGATCCGCTGGGCACTGTCAGGCCGTACCGGTGAGCGTGGATGGCGAACGTCAACTGGGAGCAGCGGCTACCGCTGCTCCCACTGCTTCTTGGTGATTTCGTACCGCACGCCGCCGTGCTGGGAGCCCTCGATCATCTCCATGTCGGCGGGAGTGGGGATGGCGGTCGCCAGCGTCATGTCGAGCTTCTTCATGACGTTGCGCGAACCGTGGTTCACGGCCATCGTCTCAGCCCAGACCATGCGCACATCGAGCTCCGTGAACGCCTTGGCCAGCAGAGCCCGCGAGCCCTCGGCCGCATACCCCTTGCCCCAGGCGGCCTGCCGTAGCCGGTAGCCGAGTTCGGCCTCGTCCAGAGGTCCATCCGGCTCGGGACGCAGGCAGAACCAGCCGATGAACGCGCCCCCGTCCCTTTCCTGTGCGGCGAAGAGTCCGAGATCGCCGTGCCACTTTTCGTAGCCCGCGATGATGTTCGGCAAGTGGCGCTCACGGACGAGTTCCGGCGCAGTCGGATCGCCGCCGGTCAGGTAGCGCATCACTGCTGGGTCGCTGTCCAGTTCGATCAGCAGGTCGGCGTCGTCGGCAGTGAAACAGCGCAGGGTCAGGCGCTCGGTCTCCAGGTAGGTATCCACAGCGTGGATCATGCCTGGAGAAGGGCGAGCAGCTCAACGGATTTGCGTGCATGCTGCCTGCCTGCTCCGTCTCCAGGCCGTCAGAGCGCCGAACTCACCAGCGCTGCCGCCGACGACCAGCGGCCGCCTGAGCAACTCGCCTTGTTCGGGCGGGTACTTGCCTGCCCGCCCGGCTGATCCGCCGGGACGGAACGGGCAGGGTCTGACCGTTCAGTCCAGAACGCCCGACTTTGCCGACCGGCTGTGATGCCGCCGGGAATCCTCGGACGCGGGCTCCGCCTCTCGCGGTGGCTCTGTGGGCGCCGTCACGGCACCGGTGGCGCGCTCCAGTCTGTGGAGGAGCTGCCAGATGACGACGATCGAGAGGACGGCGGCACAGACGTCGAGAGCGTCGCTGAACATGATCTGGCGCAGGGCGTGGCGAGCCTCGTCGGCGGTCGCCGCACGCTTCAGTGCCTTGGCGGCATCGTCAAATGTGCTCGCGCTGACGAGGAGGACGGACAGCCACCATGCTGTAAGCAGGGGGTGGCCTCGACGACGTTGCGGTTCCGGCCTGCTGGCTGCCCACAGGTCGTTGATGAACATCTTGGGGACGAAGAACTGCGCCACCGGTACGATCCAGCCGAAGATGAGCCAGGCCCGGCGCCGGCGCTGGCCCTCACGCCAGAGCACATCGGCGACGTCGCGCATGTTGGCGAGCCAGATGCTGAACTGGAGGAGGGCTGTGAGGAAGAGGCCTGTCCGCCAGCCCATCAGGTTCCTGAAATACGTGTCCGCCTCGACCAGTGGGTTGTCGACGTAGGGTCCCGAGGTCGGCGCTCCGGCCAGCAGCTGGTACTTGTGCCACGCCGCGACACCTGCGGCGGCAGCCACGAGCGCGAACGCGGCGAGTGTGGCGGAGGCAAACCGAGCCTGCCCCCGCGGCAATCTGACTGCTTCGCCCACTGCACGCCCCCTGGAACCCGCCTGTTCGGAGTTTCCGCAGGTCGGCAGCGGATCATAACGCCCAGGGGGCTTGGTGCCCCAGGGAGGTCCTGCGATGCAGACCTCTACGCTCTCGACATGCGACGCAACAATGTCACGCGGGACGACGGCACGTGGGTTGGACTGTCCCTGGACATACAGGACCGCCGCCGGCCCGGACTGTGCGACATGGGCGTGGCCCCTGCCCGGAGGTGAAAGCCAATGGCGTCGCGTCGCACGCGACACGACAGGCCGCCAGGACTGGCAGCAGAACTGACTCCCCCCGAGACCATCCTGCTGGTCGGCCACGCACCGAAGGTGAAGGCTGGGACTTCCCCTCCGAGTACGCCCTCGAATCGGACCGTAGTCAGTCGAGTCCGCGATGAGCGGCCCACAACACCCCGGCGCGGCTGGCAGCCTCGGCGACCAGTTCCGCCAGTTCGGGCCGGTCGGGGACCGGGAACGAGACGTATGCGCCCCGACCGCCGGCGACTGGTCGTCCGTAGGCCTTTGCGGCGAGGCGACCGTCCGGGAGCAGTCGTACGTTGAGCGTTGTCAGCGTGAACGCCTCGCCGCGACGAGTGTCCGTCCAGCGAAGCGCCTCCGGGATCGTGACGTTGATCGCCAGAGCACTCACTTCCAGATCGCCGCTCATGGACGGATGATCTCACGCGAGGAGTCACGGACGGCCGTTACCTGACCAACCCGAGCTGTGACGCTGCGGGTTGGCCGTATTGGAGGCGCCGGTGTTCGGACGGCTGCACTCGACGTACAGAGGATGCGATCGGTCGAGGAGCCCGCCGAACCTGGCTCCCAGATGTCTGGTCCGACCTTGGTGCGAGCCGGCGGAGCCGCCCTGTTCGGCTGTGCAGCGGGAGCTTCGCGCGTTGATGGCGGGGGCTCTCCTCCCACTGGGTCGAAGAACGGCACGCCCACGAGCCCGAGGCGGAGACCGGCCTCGGCTTCAGACTGTCCGGTGGCGTCAACGTCCAGCAGGCCCGGTGCAGTGCCGTGGAACCACCAGCGAAATCCGCTTGCCGCACACAGCCGCGGTCACCCAAGAATGGCTGCCATGACCAGTGCCTGGACCGTCACCCCTGAAGCCTCCGACTCCTCCGTCGCACTCGCCCTGTGGCGCGCCTACTACACAGAGGTCAGCGACCGCTGGTTCCAGGTGCACGAAGGACGGGACACCCCGCCCGAGGAGTTGGAGCGCGAGGTCGTCGCATCGAACGACCACGTCTCGCTCGTGCCCCCTGCAGGGATGCTCCTGGTCGGTCGGCACGGGGGCGCTCCCGCGGGCACGGCCGGGGTGCACCTCCTGAACGGTCACGGCGCCGCACAGGGGGAGCCGGCGGAGCCGACCGCCGAGCTCAAGCGGGTCTTCGTGCTCAAGGAAGCACGCGGCACCGGTGGCGGCCCGGCCTTGCTCGCAGCGGCGGAGGATGCGGCAAGAGCGCTGGGTGCCCGCATCATGCTGCTCGACACCCGCAGCGACCTGACGGAGGCGTGGTCGCTGTACGAGCGCAACGGCTACGAGCGAACCCTGCCGCACAATCACGAGCCGTACGCGGAGCTTTGGTACCGCAAGCACCTGTGACCCGGCCTCTCGTACGGGGGCGGCTCGGCGCCCAGCCATTGGGTCGACCTAGCCACGGTGTCGGCGATCGGGTCGTCAAGGAGCCGGGCAGGGGTCCGGTCACGGCGTAGTCGTTGTGGAGCCGCGCCCCACCGTCACCGGTGTCGTACGCATCGAGTGCCGGGCCTCGGGTATTCGGAGCTGTGGATGGTTCTGGCCGACGTTTGTGGAGGAGCAGCATGCTGACTCACGTACTCGAGCGCGGCGTGCTGGTCCTGACGGTTCAGGACGGGCTCGGATCCGCGGAGCCCAACATTCTGGCGAGGCTGATCAGCGATCTTGTCCACGTGCACGCACCGACACCCGTGGTCGTCGTACTCGGGACGACCGCGACGACGGCGGTCATAGCCGCGGTCGTGCGCGCCTACCGTCTGTGCAGCGAGCTGGACGTCCTGCTGTCCGTGGCCGTTCCCAGCGCTCCTGCCCGCCGCACTCTTCGGGATCAGGCCGCGGCTGACGGGGCGGGGCTGGTCGTCCATGCCCGTACTGATGTCGCCATAGCCACGGCGTACGCGGCCGCGGCATAACGGTGCAGGGCGGGCAGATTCCCTCCCGCCCTCGCAGCGCCCGGGGCTTGCCCGGCGCTCCTGGTGAGCTAAGGCCCCGCGTCCACCCGGAATTGTGGCTTCCATCACGGCGGATGTGATCTTGTTCTGGTGAGATCGCCGGATGCTCGGTTTCCTCATCCGTCGCCTGCCGTTCTGGGTTCGCGAACCCCTCCTCATCGTGGTTGGGTCGGTTCTCGGCGTGCGGATCATGTATCTCGCCGTACGTGATCACGATCGGGTCGCGGCCGGTCTTGGTGCCGTGTTCATCGTGTTCACCGCAATTCGCGTCTACGTGGTCATACGTGCCCTGCGCGCACGTCGGCACCTGGGTCAGGCAACCTCCGCCGACGCGGCGCCCGTCGACGCTGTTGTCCAGCCGCAGCCGCAGCCGCAGCCGCAGCCGCAGCCCCAGCCCCAACTCGGGCTCCAGCCTCAGCCCGAGGCCGGAAGCGCGCCGCATCCCAGGCCGAGCAGTCCGGAGAAGGAGCACAACGCTTGGGGTCAGGCCTTCGCCGCCGTGGCCGTGTTCGGAGCGATCGCGGCCGTGCTGTGGCTGTCCCCACGCTTCATTCCGTCCGAGGACAACAAGCCACAGCCGCCTTCGTGTTCGGACGAGACGCACGAGAAGCTTCCCAAGGCATTCAAGGGCACGCCCCGGCCCATGACCGGTGAAGAGCTGTGCGAAGCACTCAACCGGCCGGACCTTGCCGCGCTTCTCGGAACTCCGGGAGAGACCGCGACCACTGTCTCCGGTACCAACAACACCGCTCCTCTGACGGACGGGAAGGTCGCCCAGCCGGAGGCCGAGGTCAAGTTCGACACGTATACCGTGCATCTCTCGGCCACGTACGACGAGCTGTCGACCAAGCAGTACGTGAACTTGATGAAGTTCGGCAACGAGCAGGACATCAAGACGCTCAAGGTTCTCGGTCGGCCCGCGGTCCTCGCCTCGGATCACACCATGAAGATCGAGATCAATCTCGGGGGCAGTGGCGGAACCGGAGGACCGGTCGAACAAGGACCTTTGGCCAGGACGCTGTCCGTGGCCATGGACCGTCATGACCGAGGCGGCTTCTGCGACATCACCGTGTGGAGCACGTCCGGAGCCCTCCCGAACGACAGCGTCCTCCTCGACATCGCCGAGAAGGTTCTCCCGAAGATCCCCGAACGAACTGCCCGATGAGGCGCTGAGAGGCGCGCGGCGAGACGTTCGGATCGGTCCTACCGGCGGCCGTGGCAACAGTCCCTTGACAGGCCACTTCGCCTCGGCCCTTCTCTTCCGCCGCGCAGGCGACCGCTCTTCACGACCACCCCCTTCAAGGCAGCCCCGTCCAGGATCCGTCCGGACGGGGCTGCTCCACCTACTGTTCGCCCGCGGGTACCAGGGCACTTCCGGTACGTCGACCGGGACTCGTGGTCCACCGCTACGACTCGCCGCTGTTCCGCGCGGGGCTCGTTCGTGGGCGCTGTCATGGCGGTGGTGTCTCCAAGGCGACGAGCATGGCCCACGAGGAGCAAATCGCCCTGGTTTGGAGGGAGATGGACCTCAGGGGAGGAGGAGAGCGCAGTTGCCGCGAAAGCGAACCCGGTCTGACAGGACTGCCAAGAAGGGCCGTTCAGCCCCCGGGTCACGGCCGTTCGGCATCCGGCGCGGAGTCTGGCCTCCGACGAGAGTGTTCCGTGTCGGGCACCAGGTCCGGCAGTTCCCGAAGGGGTCAGCATCATGGCTGTGCACGAGCATTCTCCTCGGCATGTGGGGTTCCGTCGGCCGTCGTTGCGCAGGCAGGGTACTGCGCGGCCCGCGGGTGGGGCCGAAGCTGTCTCCGTCTCGGCGGTCGGGTCGTACGCCTTCGCCGGTCTGCGCCTGGTGACGGGGTTCGTGTTCCTGTGGGCCTTCCTGGACAAGGCGTTCGGGCTCGGCTACGCGACACCATCGGGCAAGGGCTGGATCGACGGGGGATCGCCGACCAAGGGGTTCCTGGGCGGTGTGGCGGCCGGTCCGATGGAGTCGACGTTCCATTCCTGGGCGGGGGACACCTGGGTGGACTGGCTGTTCATGGCTGGTCTGCTGGCCGTGGGGGTCGCTCTGGTGGCGGGTGTGATGCTGCGGCCGGCGGCGCTGGCGGGAACGTTGATGATGGCGTTCATGTGGGTGGCGGAGTGGCCGCCGGCCCGGCACCTGTCGGACGGTTCGCCGAGCATGTCGACGAACCCGTTCGTTGACTACCACCTGGTCTACGCGGTGGTTCTGATCGTCCTCGCGGTGGTGGGCGCCGGTGTCACCTGGGGCCTGGGCAAGGTCTGGGCTCGACTGCCTCTCGTGAACCGCAACCCCTGGCTCCGATGACCGGGGAGCGGGGTGGAACGCCGGACAGCGCTCCGCCCCGCACGCGCCGAGCCTTGATGGGGCCGATCGGCCCCCACCGAGGACCTGCGGGCCCTGCACCACGAAGCCGTTCCGCACGACGCTGGAATCAGGCACCCCGACCCTGAAGGTGGACGCCATGCTCCGCACTGTCACCGTAGGCCTCGACGGCTCCCCCGAGAGCCTCGCCGCGACGGACTGGGCCGCTCGGGAGGCAGAACTGCGCGGACTGCCGCTGCGGCTGGTCAACGTCTGGGAGCCGGTTCCGGAGCCCCTTGTGCAGGCCCCCCTGCTCGGCGCCGAGACCCACCAGCACTGGATCGAGCGGATCCCGCGCGAGGCGGCCGACGGAGTTCGCGCACGCCACCCCGGGATCGAGGTCACTACGGAGCAGCACCACGGACATCCCGGCGAGGTGTTGCTCAAGGCCGCGGCGAACGCCGAGCTTCTCGTTCTCGGTACCCGCGGAATGAGCGGGGTGGGCGGTTTCATGGTCGGCTCCGTCGGTCTGGCCGTCGCCGCGCATGCCGAGCGCCCCGTGATCTTCGTGCGCGCCGGTGAGCAGGCCGCGGACGAGCACGTCATGGATCCCTCCGGGATCCCGTCCGAGGCAGCGCCCTTCCGGCCCGTCGTGCTCGGGCTCGACACGCGCAGCCCCCATGAGGCCCTGACCGGCTTCGCCTTCGCCTCGGCACAGCAGCGGGCCACTGCTCTTCGGGTCGTGCACGCCTGGAACGAACCGCCCTACATCGCCTACGGCATGCCGCCGGACCTGGAGATGAACGCCCGGCTGGCCGCGCAGAACGCCGCAGAGGTGACGGACACGCTCCGGACCTGGCGCGAGAAGTACCCGGACGTGGAGATCATCCAGGACTCCCTGTCCGGAAAGGCGGCCAACCATCTCGTGGACGCCTCGCGCGAAGCCTCCCTCGTCATCGTGGGCCGGCGGATCCGGCGCGCAACGCTCGGTGCCCACATCGGGCCCGTCACTCACGCCGTACTGCACCACTGCACCGCACCCGTCGCCGTCGTCCCGCACGACTGATCGTCCGGCCGCCACCGACCGGGCTCCGATCCCATGAGAAGAGAGATCCATGAAGACAGCAGTCGTCCGAGTGTTCGGTGAGCCGCTCGTCATCGGGGAAGGCCCCGACTCCGAGCCGGGACCCGGTCAGGTCGGTGTCCGCGTGAAGGCCTCCGGGCTGTGCCACACCGATATCGACCTCGGCCAAGGGGGCTGACCGCCATGAACCTGCCCCTCGTCGTGGGCGTCGACGGCTCCGAGTCCAGCATGCGTGCCGTGGACTGGGCCACCGATGAGGCGGCCCTGCGCGGTCTGCCACTGCGCCTGGTGTACGGCTCGCTCTGGGAACGCTACGAGGGCGCCGCTCTCGCCGAAGGACTGGGTCGCTCTTCGGAGCAGATCACGGCCGACACGATCGTCGAGGCCGCCGCCAAGCGGGCCCACCGTCGCAACGTCGACGTGAAGATCACCGCCGAGGTGCTCCCCGAGGACGCGGTGAGCCTGCTGCTGACGGAGGGCTTCGGATCCACCGCGCTCGTACTCGGCTCGCGCGGCCGTGGCGGCATCGCCGAAAGGCTGCTCGGGTCGGTGAGCCTCACGGTCGCCGCTCGCGCCCACTGCCCCGTGATCGTGCTGCGCGGTGGCCACGACAACCAGGCCAGGTCCGGCAGGCACCAGCGGGTCCTCCTCGGAGTCGGAGATCCGGCGCACGGCGAGGCGGCCATCCACTTCGCCTTCCAGGAGGCGGCGGAACGCGGAGTCCCCCTGGAAGCCGTACGCGCCTGGCGCTGTCCCGCCCACAAGTCGACCGACCACCCCCTGATGTCGGGCGAGCCGGCCCGGCTGCACGAGCAGGCCGCCGTCGACATCCTCGATGCGGCACTGCACAGGGCGGCGGCCGATCACCCTGGCGTGAAAGTGCACCGGCGTACCGCCGAGGGCGCCGCCCGCAAGGTTCTGCTGGACGCCTCCACCGAGGCCGATCTGCTCGTCGTCGGGGTCCGGAGGCACGACCCCCACGGTCACACCAGCATGCACCTCGGCAGGGTCGCCCACGCGGTCCTGCACCACTCGGGGTGCCCCGTCGCCGTCGTACCCCAGCGGGGACGAGCGACTCAGATGCCGGCGGCGTGATCCGGGACGAACGTCTGCAGGTCACGCGGCGGGCGCACATAGCCCGTCGACGGCGGCCGAGGGGGCAGTTCCAGGACCGGCGGCGGCACGTCGTGGAAGGGAACGGAGGCGAGCAGATGGGCGATCATGTTCAACCGTGCGCGCCGCTTGTCGTCGCTCTCGACCACGAACCACGGAGCCTCCGAGATGTCCGTGTGCACCAGCATCTCGTCCTTCGCCCGGGAGTAGGCCTCCCAGCGGCTGATCGACTCCAGGTCCATCGGAGACAGCTTCCAGCGCTTCGTCGGATCCTTCAGACGTCGCCGGAACCGCTTCTGCTGCTCAGCGTCGCTCACCGAGAACCAGTACTTGCGTAGCAGCACCCCCTCCTCCACCAGCATCCGCTCGAAGATCGGACACTGGCGCAGGAACAACTGGTACTCCTCCTTGGTGCAGAAGCCCATGACGTGCTCGACGCCGGCGCGGTTGTACCAACTCCGGTCGAACAGCACGATCTCCCCGGCAGCCGGCAGATGTTCCACGTAACGCTGGAAGTACCACTGGGTGCGCTCGCGCTCGGTCGGCTTGGGCAGCGCCACCGTCCGGGCGACGCGCGGGTTCAGATGCTCCGCCACCCGCTTGATCGTGCCGCCCTTGCCCGCAGCGTCCCGACCCTCGAAGATCACCACCACGCGGGCGCCCTCGCTGCGAACCCACTCCTGGAGCTTCACCAGCTCCGTCTGCAGCCGCAGCAACTCCGGCTCGTAGGCCGCAAGCGGCACCTTCGCGGTCTTCTTGTCGGCCACGCCGCCTCCTTCGCACGAGGACGCCTCCCGTGAGGCGTCCCGGTGGCCGGCTTCGGCGGAGTACCCCGATGACTCTCGGAGTGATCACGCCCGAGGCCGAACACCAGGACAGCACCGTACTGACCGACGAGGAACCGTGCATGCCGGACACTCGTCGGCGGGCCGCCAACTACCTTGCCGGGGACCGGATCCACCTGCGACGACCACGATCCACGGCCACACCAATGGCCGGTCCATGTTGGACGGCCGGCACAAGGACCCTCGCCGGGCCCACGGTCACCCCGACACCGGCCGAGTCCCGCACCCTGACGATGCCGGATCGGTGACCTGTTCCGACAAGCCGTGCCGATCCGGTCCGTGGGGGACCACCGTCACCGGACACCGGGCGCGGCTCAGAACCTCCCACAGGGTTGGACCCACCGTCATCTCGCCGCGGCCGACGACCAAGGCCCCGGCTCCCCCCGAGGCGTGGACAAGCGCTGTTGCCGGCGGCTGGAGCCTGACGTCCGCATAGACGCGCACGCGTGGAAACTTCTCGTGCCAGGGCCGCAGAACGTCCGCCAGCATCTGCACCTCCTGGTCCTCCCACGCTGCCCGGTCCTCCTCGGGCACGGCGAACGGCATCGAGGACTCCGCGGACTCCGGAAGGTGCCAGGCGTGCACCGCGTGCAGCAGCGTGCCGCGCCGCACGGCAGCCTCGAACGCGAAGGCCGTGACGATGTCGCACGGACGGCGGGCGTCGATACCGAGAACCACCGCGCGGAGCCTTCCGCGCCCGACCCCACCGCCAACACTCAGCTGTTCCATGGAGGTTCGCCCCTTCCACGCAGATACAGGACTTCACGCCTTCACGGTCTCCCGGACATCAGGCCCGCGCACAGAGGCCGGACGGATCCCGTGGCGGCACTGAGCGGGGCCGACCGGCCCATGCGGTGCACCCGGTCAGCCCCGGGGGCGACGTCGCGGATCGCTGGATGCTCGAACTGCCGACAGGTTCCGAGGAGGCCAGTGAGTGATGTCGCGCGGATCGAGGCGTGGGCTGTCGGCGTCGGAACGACGCTCACCGCAGAAGGTGCCTCGCCGTGAACCCGGAGACCGCGCCGCCGCGGCCGGCCGACTCCCGGCAGGCCAGGCCGCCTGCGGTCCAACGGGCTTCGAAGCAGCGCGTTCCATCGCGGAGACGGCCCGTGCGGCGCGCTCCGCGGACGGTACGGTGAGGGCAGGGGCTGGGCTGCCCCGTCCGCTGCGCCGGCCGGAGGATGCGATGAGCGGGGACGAGCGTGAACGCTCGGAGCAACGCCTTCCGAAACTCCGCCTCGACGAACTGCTGGGCGAGCTCCAGGTCCGCATCGACGCGGTGCGGGGTACCCGCGACCGGTTGCACAGCCTGCTGGAGGCGGTGCTGTCCGTCGGGCGCGAACTGGATCTGCCGCAGGTGCTGCGGAGCATCGTGGAGGCCGCCGTCGTGCTGGTCGACGCCGAGTACGGCGCGCTGGGCGTGATCGGCGGCGACCGCAAACTCACCGAATTCCTGACCGTCGGCATCGCAGACGAACAGCGTGAAAGGATCGGCGCTCTTCCCAGCGGCCACGGCATCCTCGGCGAACTCATCCGGCACCCGGAGCCCCTGCGACTGCCGGAGCTCTCGGGACACCCGGCCTCCTACGGCTTCCCGGCCAACCACCCGCCGATGCACTCGTTCCTCGGCGTCCCCATCAGGGTGCGGGACGAGGTGTTCGGGAACATCTACCTGACCGAGAAGCGCAGCGACAAGGAGTTCGACGCCGAGGACGAGGCCGTCCTGTCCACCCTGGCCGTGGCGGCCGGCGTGGCCATCGAGAACGCGCGGCTGTACGAGGAGACGCGGCTCCGCGAGCGGTGGCTGCAGGCCAGCGGAGAGGTCACGAGGCTGCTCCTGTCCGGAGCGCCGAGCGCGCGAGTGCTCGAACTGATCGTCGACGCGGCTCGGAAGATCGTCTCCGCCGACATGGGGATGATCGCTGAACGCCTGCCGGGTGAGGAGGCCCTCCGCCCCGCCCTCACCGTCGGTCTGGGCGCCGAGCGGCTCCACGGGCTGGTGATGTCCGGCAGGGACGGACTGGTGGCGGCAGCGCTGACGTCGTCGGAGCCGGTGGTCAGCGATGACGTCGCGCACGACGATCGCGTGGCGCAGCGCGAACCGCAGTGGACGGGGCTCGGCCCGGTGGTCGCCGTGCCATTGGGCGCGGGAGGTAAGGCGCGCGGGGTGCTCCTGCTGGGACGAGTACCGGGCGCCGCCCAGTTCGGCGAAGCGGCCACCGGGCCGCTGCTCGCGTTCGCCGGCCAGGCCGCGCTGGCGTTGGAGCTGGCGGAGCGACGTCGTGACGCCGAACAGATCGCGTTGCTTCAGGACCGCGACCGCATCGCCCGTGATCTGCACGACCTGGCCATCCAACGCCTCTTCGCGGCCGGGATGACCCTGCAGAGCACCCAACGCTTCATGGAGCATCCCGAGGGCAAGGAGCGCCTGACTCGGACGGTGGACGACCTCGACGACACCATCAAGATCATCCGCTCCACGATCTTCGGCCTGCGAACGCATCCCGGGACTCCGGACGGCGCAGGCCTGCGGGGAAGGATGTCCGAGGCGGTGCAGGCCGCCGCACACTCCCTGGGGTTCGCTCCCGGCCTCCGGATCGAAGGCCTGGTCGACACCGACGTACCCGGCAGCATCGCGGACCACGCGGTAGCCGTACTGGGCGAAGCCCTCAGCAACGCCGCCCGGCACTCCGGCGCGCGGGCCGTCGACGTCCGCCTGCAGTTGACCGCGGGTGTGCTGACGCTGACCGTCACGGACGACGGCTGCGGAGTGGCGGACGACGTGCCGCGCAGCGGCCTGAAGAACCTGGAGGAGAGGGCGGCAGTGCTCGGCGGCACCCTGAGCGTCGGCGAGCGTCCGCAGGGCGGCGGCACGCTGCTGGAGTGGCGGGTTCCCGTAGCGGCTGATGGAACCGCAACAGACTGACCTGGCCGCCGGGTTCTCGTTCTCGCAGCGAAGCGGGCCGGGCCTGGGTCAGCGCGTGGGGTGGCGGTCGCCCGTCCCCGGACGCTCGAGCTGGCTGGCCAGCACCGCTGCCTGGACCCTGCGCTGGACGCCGAGCTTGGCGAGCAGCCGGGAGATGTGGTTCTTCACCGTCTTCTCCGACAGGTACAGCTCCTTGCCGATCTCCCGGTTGGTGAGCCCGTCCCCGATGAGCGCCAGAACGTCGCGCTCCCGGGGCGAGAGACTGGCCAACTCCGGCGCCAGGGCAGGCTCTTCGGCGGGGTCCGCGCGCAGTCTGCTCATCAGCCGGGCGGTCGTCGCCGGGTCCAGCATCGACTGGCCGGACGCGACCGTACGGACCGCGGAGACCAGATCGGATCCCTTGATCTGCTTCAGCACGTAACCCGCGGCGCCGGCCATGATCGCGTCCAGCAGGGCTTCCTCGTCATCGAACGACGTGAGCATCAGACAGGACAGCTCCGGCATCTGACTGCGCAGCTCCCGGCACACGCTGATGCCGTCGCCGTCCGGTAGACGCACGTCAAGGACCGCCACGTCCGGGCGCAGCGCCGGGCCGCGCGCCAGTGCGTGCTCCACGTTGCCCGCGTCGCCGACCACCGAGATGTCGGGTTCGGCGTCCAGCAGATCGGTCAGGCCGCGGCGTACGACTTCGTGGTCGTCCAGCAGGAACACCCGAATAGGCTTCTGCTCGGAGAACGTGCGCGTCTCTGCCATGACGACCCCTCGTTCGAACCGGGCGGAAGACGAAACACGGGCGGTGAGCCCGCTGTGACGACGATCATCGTCTTCGCGTCCCGGCTGCACCAGGGGCCGTCCGGCCCCATCCGAGCGTATCCGGCTGTTCCGTATCCGGCAGACGCTCCGGGCCCGCGAGGTCGAATCCGGCGTCGACCACTCCTTCGACGGTCCGCACCGGTCCGGGGGCCGCGGGCGCCAGGGACGTGTCGCTGACGTGGAGAGCGCGACGACACCACCCTTCACGTCGACGCGTATCGCGGGACTGCGGCGACCTCTTCCCAGAGCACCGATCTCGTCCACCGTGGGTCAGCGGGCGTCGCCGCTGCCGTAGGGGGCGTAGAGGTCGAGCAACCGTGTCCGGGTGGACTGGAGCCGATGGGCGACGATGCCGCCCGCCCACTCGGCCACGGCCATGCCGAGGTCGGGGTCGGCCCGGCACACCCCGCGAACAGCCTCGGCGTCGAACTCGTAGGCCCGGACCGGGCTCACCGCCTCGGCACCCAGTTGAAACGTATGGGGTGCGAACAGCCAGGACCAGCCCACGAGTTCGTTGTGGCCAAGGGTCTCGATGACAGCCGCCCGGCGGCCCGGCACGCGCAGGTCGAGAGCTACCGTGCCGGTCCGGATGATCCAGAACCGGTCGGCACGCCGGCCTTCCTCGAACAGTCGAGCGCCCTCGGGGAACGACATCTCGCGTGCCAGCCGCATCAGCTGTTCCCGGTCATCCACGGGCAGGGCCCGCAGCATGGTTGTGGGGGAAGCATTCATCATCCTGCCTCTCTTCGTGGGGCTGATCCGTCCACCTCCAATCTCTCCTCGCGCCGCGCCCGACACCATGGGCCACCCGGCCCCGGGCACGGTCCGCCCGGTATCGGCCGGGGCCGGATGGCCCACGGAAGGGCCTGGGCGGCCCCTGCGCGCGGCACGCGTTCCGCATCAGGCTCGACGGCAGAGGAGATTCCACGGGCAGCGGGCACCCACCCGCGCCGGCGGCCTCTCCACCGAGCTCACGACGCAGGAGGTGCGGAATCATGCTTCGACACGTCGCCGCGGGCATCGACGGATCGCCGGAGAGTCTCGCCGCGGCTCACTGGGCGGCCCGGGAAGCTCTGCGCCGGGACGCCTCGCTGCTCCTGGTCCACGCGTGGCAGTGGCACCCGCGGCCCGCCCCGACCGTCCCTGCCGACATGTCCCAACGGGCGTGGGCCGACGACCTGATGACCCGCGTCTCGGACGGGATCAGGTCAGCGCATCCCGCGGTGAAGGTGCTCGACCGGTCCCTTCAAGCCGCCCCCGCTGCCGCTCTCCTCGCAGCAGCCGACCATGCCGATGTGCTGGTCCTCGGGTCTCGCGGGCTCAGCGGATTCACGGGTTTCGTGACGGGCTCGATCTCGCAGCGCGTCGTGTCCCGGTCACCGGTCCCGGTGGTCCTGGTGCGTGCGGGAGTCGGCACCTGTGCCGAACATCTTCCGGCGCCGGGAGGCGTCTCCCCGGACGAGATCTCGCAGACCCCCTACCGTGACGTGGTCCTCGGCCTGGACGTCGGTCGCCCCTGCGACGAACTGATCGACTTCGCCTTCGACGCCGCCCGACGCCGCGGCGCCGCCCTGCGCGTGATCCACGCCTTCAGCGCCTCGCCGGCCTACGCGACCGCGGACGGGCACGGCCGAGTCGGCGGCCCGCAGTTGCCGGCGACGCACGAACACGCCGTCATCGCCGCGCTGCGCCCCTGGTGCGAGAAGTATCCCGAGGTGCCCGTCGCCGCGACCGTGGTGGACGGCCGTCCGGCCGGTGAACTGATCAGCGCTTCCGCGGACGCCGCTCTGACCGTCGTAGGTCGCAGCACACGCGAAGCCCCGCCCGGCAGCCAACTGGGCCCGGTCGCCCACGCCGTACTCCACCACGCCGGCTGTGCCGTCGCCGTCGTCCCCCACGCCTGAACCGGTCCGGAGAGTGACGTCATGACCCGGGACGTGTACACATCCGCAGAAGGCGGCCGTGACAAGCCGGACCTGTTCGGCGGCAAGGCAGCGAACCTGGCGGAGATGCCTTGGCCGAGTCCCTCTGTCCCGCCCGGCCCCATCACCATCACCACCGCATCCCGCGACTACCTGACCACCGGCGCGGAGCCGGGCGAGCCGGCTACTCAAGTCGGCCACCCAACAGTCGAGTTGCAACGCGGCACCGGCCGTCGGTTGGGCGGCCGGGACGGCCCACCGCTCCTCCTGGTCCGCTCAGGCGGCAGGTCCTCGATGCCCGCGACGCTGGAGACCATCCTCGGTATCAGCCGCGACCGCGTCTCCTGCTTGCCGTTCCGTGTTCCCGCCACCCACCCCGAGGCAGGCCGGGCTTCTTCACTCGCGAACGACGGGGGACGTCACGTCGACCGCGACGTGACCACCCATCCGACAAGGAGAGGGACAGACATGGCAACCCGTCAGGTGGTCGTCGGCGTCGACGGCTCACTGCCCGCCGTTCGGGCACTCGACCGAGCCTCCGAACAGGCGGAGCTGCGCGGCGCCGCCCTGACCATCGTCTACGCCGTGTCCGACGCGGACATCGCGGGCCCCGTGCTCACCTCCTCGGCGTCACGGGTCCGCGAACGGCATCCCGGTCTGACCTTCAGGGCCCTGGCCGTGGTGGACAGCCCGGTCCGGGCGCTCGCCCGCCACGGCAGAGACGCCGAGCTCACCGTCGTGGGCTCTCGCGGTCTCGGCGGAATCGCCGGGCTGATCGCCGGCTCCGTGAGCCGACGACTGGCATCACGGACTCACAGCCCACTTCTCGTCGTCCGAGGGGGATACACGGCCCCGGAAGGCGAGGTGTTGCTCTGGCCGTCGGGAGACACGAGTGTGGACGCCGCCGCATTCGCCTTCTCGGAGGCCGAGCGTCGTGAATCCCCGCTGCACGTGCTGCCCGCGCGTGCCACCCCGTACACGATCACGCGCCGCCGCGCTCCCGCGCCGGACGACGGCACCCTTGGCCCGTCGGGCGGCAGGCGCCCAGACACCCTGCTCGGCGACACCGGGGTCGCGGAGTGCCACTTGGGGCCGGCCCGGCCGACTGGACACGCCCTGCTGGACTCGACCTTCGGGGCCGCTCTCGTGGTGGTCGGAGTACCTCGGCGCCCTCATCGGCCTGGCGGCGGCGCGGGCCGGGCCTTGCTGCTCCGTTCCCACTGCCCGGTGGTCATTGTTCCGGAGGACGGGACGTCCTGAACGCGCTTGAGCATGAGCCGGGGGTGAGGTCGTGCAAGCTCCGCGCATGGCACCACACCTCCTTCGTCGTACCGGCCTCGTAAGCACAGCGTGACGGGCACGGACGGTGGCAGGGGCCGCCCGGTCCCCTCCGAGGGGACCGGGCGGCCCAAGCGCGGGGCGTGCCCATCGGGTCAGGCTGAGGACGTCAGGAACCGGGCCACCGACGTCCTCGTGCGGGTCGATGCCGTCACCAGCTGCGACCTTGAGGGTGAGCGCGTACGTCCCCTTGCTGTCGCCGGCGGCGATCGCACCCGGCGACACCGGCAGAAGCGTTGCCACGCGACGGTGGGGGATCAGGTCACTTTGACGAGGAGAGGATCACGGGCGCCGGTTCGCGGTGTGCTGATCGTCGCCTTTCGGCACAGTGCGTGAAAGTGGGCTCCGATGACGTATCCCCGCGACGGGTTCCGCGAACTCGCACGGCACGAATGCCTGGATCTGCTGCGTCAGGTACCCGTCGGGCGAGTCGTCCATACCCGGGACGCCCTGCCGGCGATCCTGCCGGTCAACTTCAGTCTGGACGCGGATTCCGCCGTGCTGCTGCGGACATCGGCGGACTCGGAACTGGCCCGTTCGATCGACGGCGCCGTGGTCGCCTTCGAAGCCGACGTCGTGGACGCCGTGGCCCGCTCCGGGTGGAGTGTCGTCGTGACCGGGCTCGCCACCGTGGTCGACGATCCCGCTGTGCACGCACACCTGACCCGCACGGGGCCACGTTCTTGGCTGGCTTCGCCGAAGGACGTCTTCATCCGCATCGCTTCCGAGTTGGTCACCGGCCGCGAACTCGTCGGCGAGGGAACGACCTACCGGGCGGAGCCGTCCTCTGAGCTTCCCTGACCACTGCGAACCTCGCTCTGCGACTCGACAGGCTGGGCATCCTGATGCGACCCGTCCGTGATGCCAGACATGGTCCGAGAGCGTTTGAAGGATCGAGGCGTGTCGGCCTGTTGAGGCCCGCACACCGGGGGACGGGGAGAAGGGTCCGGTCGGACGCCGAAGACGGGGCCGGACGGCCCAAGCGGAACACACTGCGCCCAGCCAAGCTGGCCTTGTCAGGCTGTTCAGGCAATGTCTCCATGGCCTCGGTGAGCATTCTGAACGCGCTCTGCGGACCAGGGCTCAGTCTGCTCGGCGGCACCGAGGTGCGGGGCTCGATCAGAGGACGTGGCAGGTCATGGACGAGCAGGGACGCACGCATGTGACAGAGGCCGCCGCGGGTGACCTCGGACGCAGGCTTGCCGCGCGCCGCACGGAACTCGGAATGACGCGAGAGGAAGTTGCCGCTGCGTCAGGGATGGCTCCCAGGTACCTCGCGCACCTGGAGGAGCACTCCGGTGCGGCTCCGGGCCGGGGAACGATGCTCACGCTGGCCGCGGTCCTGGGGACCACCGTGTCGGCGCTCACCGGCGGTGACACCAATCGGGCACCGGGTCCCGGACAAGCTGCCCGCGCTCCCGAGTTCACCGAGCTGAGCAGGACGGAATGCGGTGATCTGCTCGCGCAGCACGGCGTCGGACGGCTGGCCGTGTCCACGGATCAGGGTCCTGTCGTCGTGCCGGTCAACTACAGCGTCATCGACGGCGGGATCGTCTTCAGAACGGCTCGTGGCACGACTCCGTCACTCGCCGCCGGCTCACGGGTCGCCTTCGAGGTCGACCGTATCGACGACGCCTTCAGCGAGGGGTGGAGCGTACTCGTCCGCGGTCGGGCCCGGACGGTGACGGACCCCGGTGAAACCCTCCGGTTCGCGGAGCTCTCCTACAGCCCGCCGTGGGCCGGCGGACGCAGGGACGTGTGGATGCGCATCGAACCCCAAGCGGTCACGGGACGTCGGATCGTGGTCTGAGTCGGCCACGGGCTCGAGCCGGGCCCCACGCTCTGGCGCGGCGGGTCGATGCCGGTGAGGAAGGGGCCGGTTCCCGGCGCTCACCTCATCCTCGCGGAGGGGACGAGGGCACCTCGTGGCGTACGAGCGACCTCGCGAAGGGCTCGCCACTGCGCCGGGCGTACGTCATCCGCTCGCGGACCTCGCTCAACGTGCGGGGACGGTAGCCGGGCCCGCCGCAGCAGCTCTTGTGGAAGCGGACGCCCGCGTGCAGGAGCACGGACAGCGTCCGCCAGGCCGCAGTGTCCCGACGGCGGGGCGTGGCGAACGCTGAGCCCACGTGAACAAGCGGCAGCGTGCAGCGGGGGCAGATCCGCTGCCTGTCCCTGTCGTAGGACTGCTTGTAGGAGGCCCGGCAGGGCAGACAGACGTACGAGGTCTTCGCATGGGCCATGCCGGCAGGGTAGGCGTCGCGGAAGGAGAACTCGAGGGGATTTCGGCACCGTGAGGGTCAGCAGCTCAACTCGTCAGACGCCCTTGGCTCGCTCGGCCCCTTGGCCCGTCATCAGCTCACTTCCAACTCGTGGTCGAACCAGATCCGATGGGTTCCGTCAGCGTCGACGGCCATTCCTCCAGCACCGCTGATCCCGGCCAGTTCTTCTGTGCCGCTCGCGGGCACGATGGTGAAGAACTCCGCGGTCCGGTCGGTACCCGTCGTGGTCGCCGAGTGCACGAAGTTGAAGGCGCCGGTACGGCCGCACAGCGAGCCTTCGAAGGACTCCATGGCCACATACGTGCCCACGCCGGTCGACTGGTCGAACGCGGCGGTGAACAGAGTTGCCGAGCGTCCGGTGACCTCGCCTTCGAAATGCTTCTCCATCGTCGCGACACCCACCGGCAGCGCAGTGGACACAGCGGGGTTCGGTTGCAGCTCGGTCGGGACGAACGCCTTGACGGTAAAGGTTCCTGAAGCTCTCATGCGGCGACCGTATCGGTCCGCTCTGACACCGCGCTTTCGTACCAGAACTCGGTTGAAAGGGGTCGCGAAAGGGGTCGCGCAGTCACCAGGGCTTCTCCCGTCACGACTGCGTGGCCCGCCCCATGCGCCGGATGGTCGTGACCTCAAGGCTCAAGCTCCCGTTGCGTCCAACCGCGCGATGTCGACGCCAGTCTGCTGCTGACGTTCCGCACGCTGTCGGACGAGTTCCTCGACAGCGCTGGGCAGGGTCGTCTCGAAGTCGATGAGCTTCGCCCACGTCGGCGTCATCACGATGCGGACCATGCCGTCGTAGAGCGAGCGGACCTCGGCCTCCCACTCGACGCGCTGCTCGGTCGTCATCTCGTAGGAGCCGTTCATCTCGAGGTACTCCTCGGGAATGCCGTCGACCTCGTCGAGTTCGACGGTGCCGCGGACGAGCAGAATGTTGGGCGGGTGCACCTCGGTGTCGATGGTGATGGCGACGGCCGGGTTCTGACGGAGCGAGGCCAGCTTCGGGGCGTTCTTCGACGTGCACATCACGGCCTGCTCACCGTTCCAGGCGAACGCGATCGGGATGTTCCGCGGTGTCCCGTCCTTGGCCACATAGGCCAGGCGGCAGATGTCACGAGCCAGCATCTCCTGGCTCAGCGGGCGATGGAGGATCTCGGTGACCTGGTCGTTCGCCATGGTGGGCTCCTGAGAGGTACGCGACCACGGTGGTCGCTTCCGCTCCTGGGACGGAGCCGCCGCACCGTTCTCGACATCCGTGCCGAACTTTTCCGGCGCCCGGCTCGGAGGGTCCCGCCGGACTCCCGTCCGGCTGCAAGGTCAGCGGGCTCGGTCAGCTGAGGATCGGAATGAGGCCCAGTGCGAAGACCAGGTAGAAACCGGCCGCGACCGCGAGGCGCGCGGGAGTGAGTCTGTGGCCTCGCATGGTCATCAGGAGATAGACGATCGCCGCCATGGTGATCAGCCCGGACCACAGCAGCGCCGCGTCGAAGTCCCAGCGCGTGAAGAGCAGACCGAGCCCGGAGGGCACGGTGGCCTGGATCATCATGGCGCCGGAGATGTTCGCCAGCGCGAGCTGCGTCTTGCCCTGGCGCACCCAGATCACCGCGTTCATGACTTCCGGCAACTCCGTCGCCACCGGTGACAGCAGCAGAGCGGTCACCGCCGCCGACAGGCCCAGCATCGGGCCGATCGCGTCCAGTTGCTTCACGAACAGCTGCGAGGCGAAGAAGATGACCACCAAGGTCAGAGCGGTCTGTGCGGCCACCGCCCAGGTACTCGGCGAAGCGGCCTTCGGCTGGAACTTCAGCGGCTCCAGCTCCGGCCCCTCGTCCTCCTCGTCGTCACCGCCCCGGATCTCCCGCCAGAAGTAGACGGCATAGGCGCCGAAGAAGAGCAGGCCCAGCACCGGCTTGTACGCGAAGGCGACCAGCCCGAGGGTCACCTTCACGGCGAAGATCGGCAGGAACCACTTCTGGTCCTTCGCCAGCCGCCGCATGTCCGCGGCACTGCCCAGCGCTTCCTCGTGCTTCGCACCAGCAGGAGAGATGTCGGTCCCGCTGCCGGCGGCGATGCGTTCCCTGCGGCGCTTGAGCATCAGCATCGCCCCGGTCACGCCGTACGCGATCGTGGAGAGCGCCAGCGGCCCGCCCATCGCCGCGCCGACGCCGATGTCCTTGGCCTCGTCGGTGGCGCCGGTGGTCACGGCGACGAGCGTGACCACGGACTCCGGCAGCGCGGTCCCGAAGGCGGCGAGGATCGTGCCGACGGCCATCTTGCCGACGTTCAGCCGTTCACCCAGCCACTCCACGGCGTTGACGAACCACTCACACGAGAGGTAGATCGCCACCGCGCAGACGATCAGCAGTACGAAATGGATCACAGGTCTCGCTCAGCCTTCCCGCGCCGGCGGGAGTAGCGAGAACCACCGTGAATCGGGACGGCGGCCGCTTCGACCCCGCCGACGCGCTTGCACGTTGCCGACGAAGGGCCGAAGGACTCGCCCGCCCGTATCTTCACCCGGCACGAGCCCGGCCGAGGGGAACCCGAAGACTCCAGTGTGTCGGCCCGAGGCCGCAGCCGGCCGGTATCGGCGTTCCTGGCGGTGTCACGTCAACCGTCGACCGAGCCCTGTAATCCGGGAGAGCAGCCGCCCAGCACGGCGGCCCAGTGCAGGCCGGTCGGGCAGCAGCGTACGAGCTGCGCGAGCACGTCCGTTCAGACGGGGTACTGCCCGGTCTCGAGGTCCTCGAGAAGGCTCGGATGGGCGGGCTGCCAGTTGAACTTCTCGCGGGTGACGGCGCTGGAGGACGGCTGGTCCAGGGCGAAGATGGTGCCGAGGAACCCGAAGCTCTCCGCCGGCACGGCCTCGACGGGCAGGCCGAGGCGGCTCCCGATGACCTCGGCGATGGAGAGCATGGTGTCGCCCTCGTCGGCCACCGCGTGCGCGACAGCGCCGGGCGCGGCGTTCTCCAGGACCAGGCGGAAGAGCCGGGCTGTGTCGAGGCGGTGCACGGCCGGCCAGCGCTGGGTGCCGTCGCCGACGAAGCCGGACACTCCGGTGCGCTGGGCGTTCGCGACGAGGAAGGACGCGAACCCGAAGCGGCCGTCCTCGGCGTGAACGGAACGGGGGAGCCGGACGGTCGCGGAGCGCACCCCGTCCTGGGCCAGGTCGAGCACTGATTGCGCGTTGCGGCCACGACCGCCCATGGGGCCGTCCATGGCCATCGGGTCGTCTTCGGTCGAGGCGCGGCCGGGAACGAAGGGGGTGCCAGAAGCGACGACGAACGGCTTGCCGCTGCCCTTGAGCGCGGAGCCGAACGTCTCGATGGCGGCGGCCTCTTCGGCGATGGACTTCTCGATGTTCGTGAAGTCGTTGTTGAAGGCGAGGTGGATGACACCGTCCGCCTGTTCGGCCCCGGCACGCAGACTCTCGGGATCCGTGAGGTCGCCGCGCAGAGCGGTGGCACCGGCGGCCGTGACGGCCTGGGCCGAAGCGTCGGAGCGGACCAGGGCGAGGACCTCGTGCCCGGCGGACAGAAGCTCGGGAAGCACCGCGGAGCCGATTCCGCCGCTGGCGCCGGTGAGGAAGACACGCATGAGAGATCTCCACAGCTGATGGGACGTTGGTCTCATCACTGTACAGGGTGATGCGACCAACGTCCCATTGGTAAGATCGCGACATGCCTCGATGGGAACCTGACGCGCGCGAACGATTTGTCACTGCCGCACTCCAGCTCTTCTCCGAGCAGGGCTACGACAACACGACCGTCGTCGAGATCGCCCAACGCGCCGGGCTCACCAAGAGCACCTTCCACCGGCACTTCCCGGACAAGAGGGACGTCCTCGCGGCCGGCCAGGAGACGCTGTCACGGCTCCTGGCCGAGGGCATCGCCGCAGCACCCGCGCAGGCCACCCCGCTGTCCGCGGTCTCCTCGGGACTGGAGCGGGCGGCTGGGGCGATGACGTCGTTCAACCGTGAACTCGCCCCCCGGCTCCACGCCGTCATCGCGACCAGTGTCGAACTCCAGGAACGCGATCAGCTCAAGCAGGTCGGGGTGGCCGCCGCCATGGCGGACGCGTTGCGGGCCCGAGGTGTGCCGGACCTGGTGGCCGCCCTGGGTGCCGAAGTGGGCATGCTCGCCTTCAAGGAGGCGTTCGCCGCATGGGTCGCCCCCGACAACGAGCAGGGACTCGGTGAACTGTCCCGAACAGCCCTGGACCGGCTCCGCGCGGCGCTCACCGAACTCGGCTGACCCTGGTCTTGTCGTTGCCCACGCCGCACCCGCTGGCAGGGTGCGTGCCGGGCCGACGCTCAGACGTCCGCAGGCGCTGCGAGATCCGTTCCGCAGCCGCACCGAGCGTACGTACATCGCCGTACGGTCCACGCCTGGGCCCGTGCGCAGACTGGCCGGCTGGGGCAATGAACTGGCGCAACTTCCAGTGTGACGGGCGCAGTTGGGCGGATCGTCAGTGGGATGAGTCGACTGCGGAGCGCGCCTGCACGATTCCTTCGACGCCGTGCAGGAAGGTCTCGACGATCAGCTCGGGGTCGAAGAGGCAACCGGCCGCCATGGCACCGTCCCGCAGCATGACGAAGTGCCGGCCCGCTGCCTCGGCGGGCGTGTCGCCAACCTGAGCGAGCAAGTCCGTGACGGTGTCGAGGAACCATTGCCGGTGCGCGAGAACGGCTTGGTGGATCGGGTGCGCGGGGTCGGGATACTCGGCCACGGCGTTGAGGAAGGCGCAGCCGCGGAAGCCCGTCGACTCAATGCCGTCAGCGATGGAGCGGCTGACAGCGCGCACCTTGTCGTCCGCCGACGCACTGCCGGCCGCGGCAGCCGAAATCTGGGCCCTGATGTCCTGGTCGGCCTGGTCGAGGTAGGCGAGAACCAGGTCTTCCTTGCCTGGGAAGTGCCGGTACAGCGTGGCCCGGGTGACCTGCGCTTCCTCAATGATGCGGTCGATGCCGACGGAGTGGATCCCCTCCGTGTAGAAGATCCTGATCGCCGTACCGAGCAGCCTCGACCGGGCCTCGGACGTGCCGCCGCTTTTCGTACTCCGACTCATGGTTCCCACCGTACCCAATCGTGAGGGAGAACGTTCGGTCTTGACAGGGCCGGCGTTTCTCCCAACCATAGAAAGAGACCGAACGTTCTCCCTCGGGGTGAGCGGGGGCGCCGCGCCGTGATCGGCATCGCCGATCTGCGGGCGCCGTCACGCGTTCTCGACCCGTTCCGCACCAGCCCGAGGATCAGTACTCACAGAAGCCGGATCCGCCATGGATACGCTCGTCGACACCGCTCCCAACGTCACCGCGGCCCTGCGCAAGCTGTACCTCCTGCGTTTCGCGTTCGCCGCCGTCTGGGCCGGCCTGCTGTTCACAGCCGCCGACAGCCTGGGCCCGCTCAGCGTCTTCCTCCTGGTGCTCTACCCCCTGTTCGACGCGGCCTGCGCAGTCGCCGACCTGCGGTCCGCCCGGGCCGACGGCAGCGCGGTGAGGAGGCTGTACGTGAACCTCGCGCTCAGCGCTCTCACCGTCGTCGCCCTCGCCCTCGCCGCCGCATCCGGCATCCAGGCCGTCCTGCAGGTCTGGGGCGTCTGGGCCATCGCTGCCGGCGTCACCCAAGTCGCCGTGGGCGTGGTCCGGCGTCGACTGGGCGGGCAATGGGCGATGATCGCGAGCGGCAGCATCTCCACGCTGGCCGGCGCGTCCTTCGTCGCCCAGGCGGGCAAGGAAGGTGCCACTCTCACCAACCTCGCCGGCTACGCCCTCCTCGGCGGCGCCTTCTTCCTCGTCTCCGCCCTCCGCCTCAAGCCTGCGGTCTAGTAGGCCGGACCCAGACGGACAGACCTGGCGAACTCCGAGACGTCGACGTCGAGTAGGCGACAAGGCGTGAAGCCTCTGGCTCTACCTGGAATCGGCGGGTAGGGCCAACGGCCTTTCTGTTTCCCCGACTTCAGGGCTCGCGCCCGGGCGGGTGGCTGTCCGGTGATCTCGCGAGGCCGCTGCGAAGTGCCGGTTCCCTAGGTACGGCTCCGCCCGGAGCGGTGCCGCATCACCTGCCATCGCGTTCGGCGGCGACACGAAGTCAGTCACTCACTGGGGCTTTCCGCTCTGGGTACCGCGGAGGGTGCGACTGCGTCCTCTGAACTCGGCGATGACTTCCTCGCCGCGACGGACGGTCACGTCGTAGATGCCGCTTCGGCCGAATCGGGTGCGCTCCGATGCGGTGGCCAGCAGGACATCGCCCTCATGTGCGGGAGCGATGAAGTCGATGTCGGCGGCCGCTGCGACGGTCACGGGTCCGTGGCTGTTGCAGGCGCAGGCGAACGCCGTGTCGGCGAAGAGGAACAGGTAGCCGCCATGGGCGATCTGGTGCCCGTTGACCATGGCCGGGGTCACGGTCATCCGGACCACGGCTGTCCCGTCGCCGTGCTGCACCAGCTCGATGCCGAGCCGTCGTGATGCCTCGTCGGCGGCGAACATCGCCTCGACCGGACTGGTTGCCGAGCCTGGCACTCGGGTCGTCATCTCCACCACCTTGCGCACCGACCGAACATTCGGTTTCCGTGCGGGATGGTCAACCTAGGCCGGTGAGGCCACTGCCTGTCAAGAGTCGGATCGCGAGCCGACGAATCCGCCTCGCGCGGGACGTGCTCGACTTCGGCACCCGGGGGAGAGGGGTGACTGCGGAGTGATGCTGAAGGCGTACGCCGGGCGGCCCGGGCGCCGCGATGCGGCTATCCGGCTTCTTCGCCTGTGCAGCTGAAATCGTCCGGTGACGTTCTCAGCTTGCCGAGTGCCTTGCGCAATGCGCTGAGCTCACGCTCGGAAAGGTCTGCGAAGAGTTCGTCTTCCACTGTGTCGAGCGCGGCGTCCGCGTTCTTGAGTCGTTCGGCGCCCTTGGGGGTGATCTCCACGATGTGGCGACGGCGATCGGCGGGATCGCGGCGGCGGCGTGCGAGATCGTCGCCCTCCAGGTCGTTGAGGAGCGACACCAGGACGCTCGGGTCGACCTGTAGAGCCTCGGTGAGCGCCTTCTGGGTCACCGGCCCGTCGGTGAGCTGCATGAGGGTCATCGAGTGCCGGGGGGTGAGCCCGGTCAGCCCCAGGGCGCGACGGATCAGTGTTTCCGTGATCCCGCCGTGGTAGGCGAGCAGGAAGCCGAGTCGGTCGGTCGAACTGTCCGAGGGCCCCGCGTCCTTTGCTGCCATCTCCCCACCGTATCAGCGGATCGATGATGGATGATTGTCAATCGTTGATGTGCTTCAATGATCTAGCAGATCACATTATCCAAGCCGTTTAACTCTGGAGGACCCTCATGTTCGTCGCGTACGCCGTCGTCGGAACCTTGCTCGCCTTGGCCCTGGCCGCATCGGCCTTCCTGACCTTCACCCGGAACGACAAGATCACTGCGAACATGACCAGAGTCGGTGTTCCCGACTCCTGGCTCCCGCGCCTGGCCGCACTCAAGGCGGCTGGCGCGATCGGCCTGCTGATAGGCATGGCGATCCCCCTGATCGGCGCGGCAGCCGCAGTGGGGATCGTCCTCTACTTCATCGGCGCGGTCATCGCCCACATCCGGGCGAAGGACAAGGAGATGGCGCCGGCGATCTTCCTGGCCCTGATCGCCGTGGCCGCGCTGATTCTCCGGGTGCTCTCCGCCTGACGGCTGCGGGGCTTGCCGGGCGGGTCCCGCCGGTGGCGGCCTGCCGGCGCCCCACCTCGATGCTGTGCCCAGCTCGCACCACAGCTTGGGGTATCGAAGTCCGGCGGGCATCGCGCTGTCGACCAGTGGGGACCGACGTTCGCGCTCCACTGCCGACGGCGATACCTCACGAACACCGTGCTCTGCTCCGCCAAGGCCACTGACTGTCCACTATCAGGGCGAACTTCACGCGGACCGTCCTGAGGGGACAGGGGAGACCCCCTCCCCGCTCCTACCGTCGTGTCATGAGTGATGCATCGCAGTTCCAGGTGACCGAGGTGTCGGCCTCCTACTGGCAGGTGACGTTCGCCAACGGGGACCTCAATCTCTACGACGCCGACAGCGTCGAGCAGCTTGCCGCACTGGTGACCCGGATCGAGCAGGCCCCCGACCTCACGGTCGTGGTGTTCCGAAGTGCCAACCCCGACTTCTTCATGGCCCACTGGGACATGCGGTCCGACCAGGCCCGCGTGGCCGGCATGCAACCCGGCCCCACCGGACTGCACCCCTACGCAGACAATCTGGCCCGCCTCAGCCGAGTACCCGCCGTGACCGTCACCGCGATCAACGGGCGGGCCCGAGGGGCGGGGAGCGAGTTCGTGCTGGCCACCGATATGCGCTTCGCCGGTCCCCAGGCCGTCCTGGGCCAGTTCGAGGTGGGGCTGGGATCCGTACCCGGAGGCAACCCGATGGGACGGCTCGCCCGCCTGGTGGGTCGCGGCCGCGCCATGGAGATCCTGCTGGGCGGCGACGATTTCCCGGCTGACCTGGCAGCGGCCTACGGCTACGTCAACCGGGTCCTGCCGGCCGGCGAACTGGACGACTTCGTCGACACCTTCGCCCGCCGCATCGCAGGCTTCGACAAGGTGGCGGTAGCGGGAATCAAGGCCCTCGTCGACGCCAGCGTGCCGATCCCCGACGAGGAGTCCGCCGCCAGCCTCGCGGCCTTCTTCCGAACCTCGGGCCGCTCGGAGAACGCAGGCCGGGTACGCCGGCTGTTCGATCTGGGGCTTCAGCGTCCGGACGGCGTCGAACTCGACCTGGGCCGACAGATCGCAGACCCGAACTGAGACGCTCGGAAACCGGACGACTGGCGGCCCTCCACCCGCCCTCATTCCATGACGTCAGCACCGCGGACCCCTGCCGGGAGTTCGGCAGGGGCCCGCGGTGCTGCGAGCCGCGGAGGGCCGGGACCTGTCCTCGATCAGCGATAGGACGGCCTACGTCAGCTACCGGCTGCTGCCGGCCCGACGGCCTGGCCTCACTTCAGATGCCGGGTGAAGAACTGGGCCGCGGCGTCGCCTGCGAACTGCGGGAGGCCGGTGTGCCCGCCGAGATGAGCGTGCAGGGACTTCTCCTTGGAACCGAAGGAGTCGAACAGATCAAGGGCCGCCTGCCGGTCGTTCCCCTCGTCGTCCCACTGCAGCAGGACGTGCAGAGGAAGGGTGACCTGCTGGGCCTCCTCGAACATCGCGCGAGGCACGAAACTCCCCGCGAACAGAACGGCGGCCGAGACACGAGGCTCGACCACCGCCAGCCGGATGCCGACGGAGATCACGCCGCCCGAGTAACCGACCGGGCCGCCGATCTCGGGCAGCGAAAGGAGGGCGTCCAGGGCGGCCTGCCATTCCGGGACCGCCTTGTCGACCAGCGGAAGAACGAGAGCGTCGACGATCTCGTCACTGACCGGCTCACCGGCCTCCATCGCCCGCCGCAGATCGGCGCGGGCCTGATCGAGGGCCGGCCAACGGGGCCGGTCGCCGCTTCCCGGGAGTTCGATGGTGGCCGTGGCGAAGCCATCCACCGCGGAGTGCAGGGCCCGACCCACCAGCCGGGGGTACATCTTGCGCAGTCCGAGGGGAGGGTGGCCGAGCAGGATCAAGGGCGCCGGTGCTGACGCTGATGCCGACGCCGGTGTCCACAGGATGCCGGGGATCTCACCGAGGGTGAATTCGCGTTCGAGGACGCCGTCGTCGAGGCGCTGCTCGGAAGTGAAACGCATGGTCGTGCCTTTCGGGAGTGCACTGGAACGGCGCTCCCGGACGACCTGTCTATCGTCCGACCATGACCCCGGAGAGGAGCGCCCATGTCGATACTGCGTTCACGGGTACCACCTCCTCGATCTCTCGCACGGCCTCCGGAAACCTAGCAGTTGCCGCTGCGGTCGGCCAACCGGGTTTCTGCGGAGTCTCCGAGGCCGGATCCCACGGAGACACTCCGCAGAACCGCCGGGGTTCCCGTCGTCGCGCGGGCCGGGCGCCCGCCCGCCTTGGCCACGCCCACTCGTGGGGCACAACCCTCCGCCGTTCGAACTGCGTTCACCCTGGCCGGTCCACGCCCGACCGGTCGCGTACCGAGCGGGAGTACGGGGAAGGAGGGCGACGTCATCGGGACGACGAAGGCCGTCCCGGTGATCGCGGCATCGCTGGTACGCCGCATAATCATGGCTCGCCCGCTCGTGCCATCCGTCGACTGGCGCGGGTGGCGCACCGAGGGCCGGAACGGAAAGGCTAGTGGGGGACATGAAGGTCGCGAACGAACCGGTCATACCGGCGGAGATGGAGAGTCCCGCTCTGCGGGCCCACCCGACCGGAAGTCTCGCGCGGTGGCTCCTGCGCCACCGCGTGCAGCCGGCCGGCCCGGCCGCGGGCGAAGGCCACGCCGAGCAGCACGCCTGGTGGAAGGTCATGTGCCTGACCGGCGTCGACTACTTCTCCAGCCTGGCCTACGTGCCCGCGATCGCCGCACTCGCAGCCGGAGCGGTGTCGCCGCTCGCGACCATGGTGATCGTGGCACTGACCCTGGTGGGCATGCTGCCGATGTACCGGCGGGTCACACGCGAGAGCCCCAACGGAGCCGGTTCGGTGGCCATGTTGGAGGACCTGCTGCCGTTCTGGTGGGGCAAGCTGTTCGTCCTGGTCCTCCTCGGCTTCGTCGCGACCTCGTGGATCATCACGATCACGCTGTCCACGGCGGACGCGTCCGTGCACGTGGTGGAGAACCCCTACTTCCCCCATGCCCTGCACGGTCACGAGGTCGCCCTCACCGTGGCGTTGCTCGTCGTGCTCGGCGGGGTGTTCCTGCTCGGGTTCAGCGAAGCCGTGAAGGTGGCCATCCCCCTGGTCGTCGCCTTCCTCGCGCTCAACGCGGCCGTCATCGCCGTCGGCCTCGTCGACGTCTTCACCACGTCCGGCGCGCTCTCCGCCTGGACGGACGCCCTCAGCGACGGCGGAGGCGGATTCGGCAGCCTGGCGGAGCCCGCGCTGCTGGCCTTTCCCTTGCTGGTACTCGGCCTCTCCGGATTCGAGACCGGCGTGAGCATGATGCCCCTCATAGCCGCCAAGGGCAGCGACCCCGAAGAGCAGAAGCAGTCACGGATCCGCAACACCCGACGGCTCCTCACCACCGCCGCCCTCGTCATGAGCGTCTACCTGCTGGCCGCGAGCTTCGTGACGACCGTCCTCATTCCGCACAAGGAGTTCGAGCCCGGAGGGCAGGCGAACGGCCGGGCACTGGCCTGGCTGGCGCACGAGAAGGTCGGCGAAGTCTTCGGCACCGCCTACGACATCAGCACCATCCTGATCCTCTGGTTCGCGGGCGCTTCCGCGATGGCCGGGCTGATCAACATCGTGCCCCGATACCTGCCCGACTACGGCATGGCCCCCGAATGGGGACGCGCGGTACGCCCCGTCGTGATCGTCTACACCGGGCTCTGCATCATCATCACCATCGCGTTCGGCGCCGACGTCAACGCCCAGGCCGGCGCCTACGCCACCGGCATCCTGGCCATGATGGTCTCCGGCGCGTTCGCCGTCACGGTATCCGTCGTCCGCAACCACCGGCGCGTGGCCGGAGCCGGATTCGCCCTGCTCACCGCCGTACTCCTCTACGCGCTGGTCGCCAACATCGTCGACAAGCCCGACGGCATCGCCATCTCCGGCATGTTCATCGCGGGCATCATCGTCGTGTCGCTGATCTCACGGGTCTCACGCACCACCGAGCTGCGCGCCGACCGGATCGTGTTCGACACCAAGGCACGTCAGTTCATCGCCGACACCCTCGCCCACGACAACGCCATCAACATCATCGCCAACCGACGCGAGGCCGGCGACAGCGCCGAATACGCGCACAAGGAGCGCGAACAGCGCGGCAACAACCCCGTGCCCGCGCCCGCCGACGTGCTGTTCCTGGAGATCGACGTCGTCGATCCGTCCGACTTCAGTGAGACCCTCTCGGTCCACGGCGCCGAGGTCGACGGCTATCGCATCCTGCGTGCCGAGGCCCCGGCCGCTCCGAACGCCATCGCCGCGATCCTGCTCGCCCTGCGCAACGCCACCGGCGTCCAGCCGCACTGCTACTTCGCGTGGGCCGAAGGAAGTCCCCTGCGGCACATGTTCCGCTACTTCCTCCTGGGCCGCGGCGACACCGCTCCCGTCACCCGCGAGATCATCCGCAGCAACGAACCCGACCCCGAGCGCCGCCCCGGCATCCACGTCGGCGGCTGAGTCCGGGGGCAAGTTCAGGGCCGGCCCGTCGCACGGGTCGGCCCGACGCGCCCTCGACGACCTGCGGCCGGCCCGTACGCATCAGGACCAGTCCAGGACGCCGGGCGAGTACCGGTCCTGGACGGAGGTGTTGGTCGTAGGGTGAGGGGCGTTCTACGGAGGCCAACGGTCGAGGGAGCCCTGCATGGCGCGGTATCTGATCTCGTTCGACGACGGCGCGATGACCTTCCCCGAGGAGGAGTTGCCCGACGTGGCCGAGTCCTCGCACGCGGTGGTGCGGGAGGCTCAGGAGGCCGGTGTGTGGGTCTTCGGCGGCGGACTGGAAAGCCAGCGGGCGAGCGTCGTGGCCACCGACGGGACCATCACCGACGGCCCGTACCCGGAGACCAAAGCGGTCCTCGGCGGGTTCTCGATCATCGATGTGCCCTCACGTGAGGACGCGCTCGCGTGGGCGGCCAAACTCGCCGCCGCGTGCCGCTGCGCGCAAGAGGTCCGGGAGATCATGCCCGACGCGGCCGTCTGATCGAAGAGGGCGCGCCGCGGGCGGGGCTGCGTCGGACGGGGAGGCGCCGGCGCTGGCCGAGGCGTTCCGCCCGTCGCGGGGTGCGGTCGTACGGGCGCCCTCACGAGCGAGCGGGACGTCCCGCGGTCCGAAGGTCCCGGCCGCTCAGGCGGTGTGCGGCGGTCGGCCGTGTCGCGCCAGCTGCAGGTCGAGTTCGGTTCGGACGTCGCCGCACAGCTTCCCGGTCCTGGCCCAGTCGATGATCAGCTCCGCGACACGATGCAGCTTGACGTTCGTCCGCTGGGACACTTCCCGCAGCACGTTCCACCCCTCGTCGGGCGTCAGCCGCCCGACGGCGAGAAGGACCCCGATCGCCTGATCGATCACGGCATGAGAGTGCACGGCGTGCTGAAGCTGAGCGTTCTCGTCCTGCAGTACCTCCATGCGCTCAAGTGCCTGCTCGGGAGCTGAGCCCCCCACCCTCCCTGTCACGCTGTCCTTCACCCGCTCCTCCACGAAACCGTGAGCCACCCGCTCGGCACGACTGTCTTTCCCTCTCACAGTTCCTTGCCACGGACGAGACGGATGCACCTCGCACGGAATGGGTGAGAGCCCAGATCATCTCGTCAGACGTGCGGGAACAGTCGTCCAGGAGAGCTTCGGCCGCGTCGCCACGGTCAGCGGCCTGCCTCCGGTCGCCGGCGCCAGGCCTTACCGAGGTCTACGCCGGCGGTGACGCATTTGCCGAGCGGCGCGGCCTCGACGGTGACGTACTGGGCGAGCGCGGTCACGATCTCCAGGCCGTGCTGGCCGATACGTGCCGGATTCGCGGCCCTGGCGGCCGGCAGCGTCGGGCTGCTGTCCCAGAGCTCGATCCGGAGCACGCTGTCGGTGACCTGTAGACGCAGGACGGCCGGCCCGGGGGCGTACTTGCGGGCGTTGGTGACCAGTTCACTCACGATCAGTTGGACGATCTCCACTGTGGCCGTCATCACCGGAACGCCCAGTGCGTCCCGCACCTTGGCGAGGAAGTCGGCCGCGAGGCGGCGGGCGTGCGCGATACGCGAGCCGTCGCTGTCCAGGGTCAGTGACGCCTCCATCAGTGACAGGCTGTCCACCGGCGCGCACGTGCTGTTCTCGGCTGATCGATCCATATCTGCCCGCTTCCGTGTCCCGCGCCGGGTACCCCCGCCGGCGCACCCCGATGCGTCACATCCGCGACGTTGGCCTGGACGGGCCCACAAGGACGTATCGTCCGTAAAATGGTCAGCTTCGAGGGCCTGTAACTCGAAGGTCCTTGACCAGGTACGACGACGAGGGCTGAAGCGCACGTGACAGACATCCATCACCCGGTCGGGCAGCCCGCCCGACTGTCGATCACCCAGACCACCACCGACGGTATCCGGGTTCTCGCACCGACCGGTGAACTCGATGCCGACAACGCCGACTTGTTGCGCCAGGCCCTGCGCGTGGACGAAGACAGTCCCCTCCTGACGGTCCTCGACCTCGGAGCGGTCACCTTCATGGACTCAAGCGCCATCAGCGTCCTGGCGGCAGCCCGCCGCGACTCCGACGCCGCGGGTGGCCGGCTGTGCATGGCAGCGCTGACCGAACCGGTCCAAAGGGTCGTGGAAATCGTCGGTCTCGACACGATCATCGCCTGCTACCCCACCCTCGCCGAGGCACTCACGTCCTGACCCCGGCCGGCACCGTGGTCGAGCCCGACCTCCCGCGGTGAAGATCGGGCGATCGAACGGATGCTTGAGCGGTACGTCTACTACAGTCGTGGTGGGCCGTGACTGGCGCTGAGGTGGAGCACCACCGGGGAGCGGTCTGACGAGACGTCGTTGCCGTGCGCCTGGGCGAGTGGTCAGTAACGCCTGGAGGCAATGATGTCCGCGACTCCGACAGCCCAACTCATGGACGGCACCGGTCTCGCCCAACGCATCGTCGATGAGACCGCGGCCAAAACGACGGAGATCACCCGACGCACGGGGAGCAGCCCCTGTCTGGCGACGGTGCTGGTGGGGGAGGACCCCGCTTCGGCAACGTACGTCCGCATGAAGCGGGCACGGTGCGCACGGGCAGGCATCCAGTCCCGGCACGTGGCTCTGCCCGCCACCACCACGACCACCGAACTCGTCGACACCCTCACGGGTCTGTCCGACGACCCGGACGTGCACGGCATCCTGCTTCAGCACCCCTGCGGCCCGCACATCGACGAACGAGCGGCCTTCGAGGCCATCGCTCCTCAGAAGGACGTCGACGGAGTCACGATGCACTCCTTCGCGGCGATGAGTTTCGGGCTGCCGGGCTTCGTGTCCTGCACCCCGGGCGGCATCCTGCGGCTCCTGGATGCGTACGACGTCGACCTCACCGGCAAGCACGCCGTCGTGGTCGGACGCAGTGCGATCCTCGGAAAACCGGCCGGGATGCTCCTGCTCGCCAAGGACGCGACGGTGACCTACTGCCACTCCCGCACGAGGGACCTGCCGACGATCGTCCAGGAGGCAGACGTCCTCATAGCAGCGGTGGGACGGCCCCGGCTCATCCGCGGCGAGGACATCAAGCCCGGCGCGGTCGTGATCGACGCCGGCTACAACCCCGGCAACGTCGGCGACGTGGACTTCGACTCCGCCCTCGCCCGAGCACGCTTGATCACCCCGGTTCCCGGCGGTGTCGGGCCGATGGCCATTGCCGTTCTTCTCGCGCAGACCGTCGAAGCCGCCGCGAACCAGCTCGGATTCCAACCCCAGTGACCGGGTGCCCGACCAGCCGCCGACCTCATGCCACAGGCTGCGTCCGCACAGACCAAGCCTGCTTTTCCGCAGCGGGCCTAGGCCGGAGGCGGCCGGGGAGGCGGCCGGGCGAGTGAACGCGCAGGCGAACGAGGGGTGGGGCGGAAGGCCGACGCGGTATGTGTGCGCCCGTGCTCCTCAAACAGCAGCAGAATCAGCAGGCACGTTCGGCCGGCTCGGCCCGCGGTATTCGGCGCGGGTTGTTCAGTGTCGTCGCGGCCGTGGTCACCGGCGCCCTGACCGTGGGCGCCGCGGCACCGATCGGCCCCCACGGCGGCGACCTCAGCCCCGACATCACCGCCATCATGAACAAGCCGGCCTACAAGCACGCCCAGTGGGGGCTGCTGGAGGTGGACAACACAACCGGACGGGTCGTCCACTCGCAGTATCCGGACCAGTTCTTCATCCCCGGCTCGACGGCCAAACTGGTCAGTGTCTCCGGTGCCTGGGACGCCCTGGGCGGCGACCACCGGTTCACCACCCCCGTCCAGGCGACCGGTCACCGCAACGGCTCCGTGCAGAACGGGAACCTCGTCCTGGTCGGAAAGGGCGATCTGGCCATGGGCGGCCGAACCGCGCCCGACGGCTCGGTGTCGTACACCACGATCGACCACACCTACGCCAACGACGTACCCGGCGCGACCCTCACCCCCGAGAACCCGCTCGCCGGGCTCAACCAGATCGCCCGTCAGGTACGCCGTTCCGGCATCACCGAAGTGCGTGGCAACCTGGCCGTCGACACCCGTCTGTTCACCTCGTACGCGGCACTCGATCCGACGCCGACGCCGTTGATCATCAACGACAACGTCATCGACCTGCTGACCACCCCGACCGCCCCCGGCCGGCCCGCACAACTCAGCTGGCGTCCCCAGGTCGCGCCCTACCAGGTGACCTCCAGCGTCCGGACCGTCGCCGCGGGCGGCACCACGGACATCCAGGTGACCGCCTCCCCCGACGGCACCCGGATCAAGTTGTCGGGCACGATCGCCGCCGACGCGCAGCCGGCGCTGCGCATCTCGAACGTCCAGGACCCGGCGGCCTTCGGGCGCACCGCGCTGATCGAGGCGCTCGCACGGGCAGGCGTCAAGGTGACCGCTCGACCGACCGGTCCCAACCCCGCCGCCCTCGTACCGGGGTCCTACGCGGGTACGCAGCGCGTCGCCGCGTACGTCTCACCGGTCTACGCCCAGTACGCGAAGCTCATCTTCAAGGTCAGCCACAACCTCGGCGCGAACCTCGCGATCTGCCTGATGGCCGTCACAGCGGGGAGCCACCAGTGCGTCGACGGCTTCCCCGTCCTGAACCGCTTCCTGCGCAAGGCGGGCGTCGACCCGACACAGGTGCAACTCCTGGACGGGCGCGGCGGCAATCCCGTCGACCGGGTGACCCCGCGGTCGGAGAACGAGCTGCTGCACTACTGGCAGGGCACTCCGGACGCGGACCGCTTCCGCGAGGCGCAGCCGATCCTCGGTGTCGACGGCCTGCTGGCCTTCGTCTGTGACGGGCAGCCCACCTGCCCCGGCAAGGGCAAGGTGTGGGCGAAGACCGGCACGGTCGCCGACCTCGACGCACTCAACGAGCGGCTGGCAGTCGGCGCGGAAAGCATCGGCGGCTACCTCGACGCCGGCCACGGACGCCTGCACACCTTCTACCTCGCGGTGAACGGGGCATCCACCCCCGACATCCAGGGCGTCCTCGACATCGGCGACGACCTGGCACGCATCGCCGGCCTCCTGCAGGAGCAGGCCGCCGGCCATTCCGGCTGATCCCTCAAGACCCCTGGGGCCCCGACCGCGTCCGGCACATTCCCGCGGCCGGGGCCCTCCCGCGCTCCGCGCCCCGTTGTCGGCCTCTACGGCACCGCCCGGCAACGGGTCCCCGGCAGACGTGGAACTCAGCTCTGGTTTGCGCCTGCGGGGCCGAGCCTGTCGATGACCTCGCGCATCTCGTCCTCGTCAGCCTCGTAGATGGTCGCGCCCATCCGCGGGTCACGAGCGTGAAGGGTGTGGATCAGCGGTCCGTTCGGCACGCCGAGGTGTACGAGGGAAGCCGAGGGGCCGTGGACGGCTCGTTCGGTGCCGGGGCGCGCGGTCAGGTCGATCCGGCTGACGACGCCGGGCGTGACCCAGACAGTCGCTTGTTCCAGTCGTGCCAGGATCTGCAGGTGGAAGTGCCCGCACAGGACCAGTTGAACGTCGGTCCCGCGAATGGCCTCGGCCAGTTCCCCAGGGTTCTCCAAGCCCAATGCCAGCTGCACATCGACGTCCAGAGCGACCGGCGGGTGGTGGAAGGCGAGGATGGTGCCTTTGCGCGCGGGTGTGGCCAACAACTGCCGCAGCCAGTGGAGTTGGCCTTCGTCCAGACGTCCGTAGCCCTTGCCGGGGACGAGTGTGTCCAGTGTGATCAGGCGCCATCCGCCGAGATCGCTTGCCGCGGCACGCTCACCGGAGGCCCCGCTGTACACCGTCTCGGGCTGAGCGTGGCCGCTCCCGAGCACCTCGGCGAAGCTGGAGCGGTCGTCGTGGTTGCCGGTGGCGTAGAAGACGCCCGCCCCGCGTGAGCCGGCGTAGCCCGACAGAATCCTGTGCGCCCTCGCGTATGCCTCCCGAGAGCCGTCGTCCGCCACATCGCCGGTCACCACCACGGCTTGGAGGTCGCGCAGATGGTTCAGTTCAGCCAACAGGCAGCTGAGTGCGGCGGTGCCATCGGCACCATCGGCGTCGGGGCCGCCGAGCCGGTCGAGATGGGTGTCCGAGAGATGAAGGATCTTCATGCTCCGAAGCTAGCCGTCGACCTCGCATCCCACCACGGTCTCGTACCGCGGGCCGCGTTCGCCGGACCGCCGGGCAGGGAGGTGTCCTGGGGGAGTGGACACCCTTCGCGGTGTTCGCCACGGTTGTGGGAGCGTGGCGCTGGACGCAGAGCCCCCTGCCTGCGGGCTTCGTGCCCGTGGGCAGAGGGCTGGCGGCGGATCGCTCCCTGGTGATCGAAGGCTCAGCGTGCGAACGGGCCGCCCAGGCGCGTGTACGACAGCTTCAGTGATGTCACGGAGTACGACTTCGAGCCGGTCGTCGTGATGCCCGAGCCGGAGCCCTTCAGCAGGTGGACGAGGCCCCAGCGGTCGTCGTAGCCGAGCTGCTCGTTGGTGCCGATCATGAGGTCGGCACGGCCGTCTCGGGTGTAGTCGCCGAGCTTGAGGTTGGCGCCGAACTGATCCTGGGTCTCGGCGGTGCCGGTGACCCCGGTGGTGTCCTGGGTGTAGGACTTGGCGCCGGTGCCGGACAGGCCACCCGCGCGGCCGAACAGGACGGTGACCGCACCTGCGTCGTGCTGGGCGCCGAGGTCCTCCCCGCGGGCGCCGACGGCCAGGTCCGCGTAGCCGTCGCCGTTGATGTCACCGGCGGCGATGGCGGAGCCGAAGTAGTCCTCGTTCTCGGAGGTGCCGGGCACGCCGGTGGTGTTCTGGGTGAACTTGACCGGCTTGCGGGCGGTGTTGGGACCGTTCGAGCCGCCGTACTGGACGGTGACGTATCCGCGTTCGTGGTCGTCGGTCTCGTATCCGCGGCCGATGGCGAGGTCACCGTAGCCGTCCTTGTCGAAGTCGCCGACGGAGAGGATGTCGCCGCTCTGATGGCCTTCGTCGTCGGGTACCCGCAGCGTGCCCGCACGCTGGGAGAAGGTGCTGCCACCGCGGTGGAAATAGGCCCAGAGGTCCACGTCGTCGGAGCCGCCCTGGAGGTCGGAACCGAGGATGTAGAGATCGGTGGCGGCGTCGGCCGTGACCCGGCCGGCGACCAGGTTGGGCGCCCACAGATAGCCGTAGGAGCCACCCAAAGAGTCCCATCCGCTCTTCCCGCCGGTGCGCGTGAAGGGGCCCTTCAGGAGCACCACGCCCGCGCGGCTGCCACTGGTGGCGGCAAGGTCCTGGTCCCCGTCGCCGTCGAAGTCACCGGACACCACGTCCTCGCCGAACGCGTCACCCGAGCCCTCGTACTCCTGCGGGACGGGCGAGTTGAGGACCGTGCCCGAGCCGAGCCCCTTCGAGCTGCCCCAGACGACGGTCAGGCCGCCACGCATCTGGACGTCACCGACGTCCTCGCCGGGCGATGAGACAACCAGGTCGGCGTAGCCGTCGCGGTCGAGGTCGGCCGAGGTGGCGGCGGTGCCCCACCCGTCCTCCGCCTCCACCGCGCCCGGGATGCCCGGCGAGTCCTGGTGGAGGATCTGGACGCGGGTGCCGGGACCGGACGACGTGCCGTACACGACCGTGACCCGGCCGTCCTTGCCGTGAGTGCCGCCCAGCATCACGAAGTCGCGGTAGCCGTCGCCGTTGAAGTCGTCGCTCAGCTTGGCGGGAGCCGCCGACGCCGCGGGGGCCACTAGGAACGGTGTGCAGAACGTGGCCACGAGGGCCACGGCAGCAGTCAGGGCGGTACGTCTGGCGTGCATGGGTCTCCGTCGTCGAGAGCGTGCGATGAGCGACCTGATCTTGATCTGATCGACTGCGCTCTACGACGTACACGGACACCGAATGGTTGTACGTGCCCGCGGGACAGCCGCAGAGCAGCTTCGCGCATCGCGCGCTGTCGCGGCGGCGGCCGCCGTCGTGTGGTGGGCCTGCACGCCCCGGACACGCTGTGCGCGTGTCCGGGGCGCTCCGCCGCGGCGGCCGCTTTCTTACGCCGCGGCGATGCGACGGTACGCGTGAACAGAGTGACGGCCATTGGCGTGTTGGTGAGGGCTGCCGAGTGTCGCGTCAGACTCTCGTAATACTCCAACCTCCCCCGTTCGGGTGCGCCGTCGCGTGTCCTCGTCCCGCAGTTGCGGAAGAGGACTCCTCGGCGACGGAGCGCCCTGACGGATCCGGCGGTGTCCCCCGATGCAGGTGGGGGACACCGCCGGATCCGTCGGCTGGCGTGCTCAGTTGGTGGTGAGCATGCCTTCGCGGAGCTTGGCGAGGGTGCGGTTGAGGAGGCGGGAGACGTGCATCTGGGAGACGCCGAGGTGTTCGCCGATCTGGGCCTGGGTGAGTTCGTCGACGAACCGCATGTGGATGATGCGGCGCTCGCGGTCGTCGAGCTGGGCGATCAGCGGGGCGAGGGCGTTGAAGTCCTCGACGAGCTCCAGGGCGGAGTCCTCCGCGCCGATGAAGTCGGCGAG
>NZ_JBEZHO010000048.1:0-67065 GCF_040650615.1 Streptomyces sp. NPDC048643 | reverse complement strand
GAACGTGCCGTGCACCGGGGGGTCCAGCTGACCGGACTCCGAGCGCGGGAAGAACTCGTACCAGGAGCCGTACAGCGCCCGCTCCCGCTCCACCAACAACGGCAACGGGAGCGAACGGGTGAGCCGTTCGCGCAGCGGATGGCAGGCGAGAGCGGCGTCCACCTCCGGGCGGAGAGCCGCCGCGAGGCGGTCGGCGGGTGTGCGGGAGTCGTCGCGCAGGGCGTCGGCGGCGGCTCGCACGCTCTCCCGGCCAGCGCCCTCGGGGACACCGGCGGCGGCCCGCTCGTACAGCGCGGCGCCCTCCTCCAGGACGAGACCGACGTCGAGGCCGGCGGGAATCTTGATCTCCGCGGCGCGCCGCCACCCGGTCACCGGGTCGCTCCACGCCTCCACCTGGTAGGTCCAGCGGCCCACGGCCGTGGGGGTGACGTCCGCGCCCCAGCGGTCGGTGCCGGGGGCCAGTTCGCGCATCGGCGTCCAGGGGCCCGGACGGCCTTCGGGATCGCACAGGACGACATCGGCGCCGACCACGTCATGACCTTCACCGAAGAGGGTGGCCGTGACCTGGAACGTCTCACCGGCGACGGCCTTCGCGGGCAGCCGGCCGCGATCGACGACCGGCCGCACGTCCACGACAGGGATACGGCCGGTGTCCGTGTGCGCGTCCATGCGTCTCGCCTCCGCGGTTTCTGGGCCCGACGCGTCACGCTCGCCGCCGAAGGTCCCTGTCGTGTGCGGTCCTTGTGACCGTCCTTCAGATCCGTGCCGGAACGTCCTGGATGTAGACCTCGGCGGCGTCGGCCGCCTCGCGCGCGCAGCGCTTCCCCATCAGGACGCACAGGGTGTAGCCCGTGTTCTCGAAATTCCCCCGCACCACGTGGTCGGCGGGGGTCGCCAGATGCAGACGTTCCCAGGCCCGGTAACGCTCCAGATGCCGGGCGACCTCGGATTTGGCAGGCAGCAGCATCACGCTGGTCACCTTCCGATCTCTCGACCGCGCACGGCTCGCCTGGGCGGCGAGTGAGGGCCGTACGCGAAGGGGAGCCGGTCTGTCACGGACCGACACCCTCACTCATGGTGCCTGTGCGGGCACCGAGCGTCTTGTTGGCACTTCAACTACAGCGGTGCCGCTCTCGGTGCTCTCGGCCGCTCTCGAGTTGCACGGATGGAGTAGCACTCCCACTCTGGGAGTGACTCAGGAGCGATCACCGCTCACGCTTCGTGTTCGGGGCCCGGTCCCACAGGGATCCGGGAAGGGGCGAGAGCTTCGCCGGTGAGGAGCAAACGACGATGAAAGCCGCAGTTCCCTCCTACTACCACCTCGACGTGGAGCTCAGCCCCGAAAGGGTCGGACAGGTCAAGCGCATTCTGGCCGCACACCTCCGGTACTGGAACCTGGAGAATCTCGTCGAGTCCGTCTGCCACTGTGCCGAAGCGCTGCTTCGCACGATCGAGCAGCACGCCACGGACAAGAACACGACCATCGAGATGTGGTGGAACGGCCAGCGCCTCATCGCCGCCGTCTCGGACAACAGCCAGGACATCCGCCCGCACAACGCACCCCAGGGATGTCTGGCCCAGATCGCCGCGCTGAGCGACGGCTGGGGCGGCTGTGCCACCGACGTCGGCGGCAAGATCATCTGGTTCTCGTGGCGTGCCCGCGCCGCCGAACACGCCCCGCTGGACCCGCCGCTGCCGGCGCCCAGCCTGCGCGAGGCGCGTCGGACGCCCCGGTACCTCGTGCTGCCGGACACCGTCCTGTCCACCGCCCGCGACGACAGCGAGGCGGTCGCCGCCCACGGATGAACCCGCCAGGACAGCCGCACGTGATCACCGTACGGTGATCACGTGCTCACCACCTGGAACGGGCGCCCCTACCCGCTGGGGGCGACATACGACGGCGAAGGAACCAACTTCGCTCTGTTCACCGAAGTCGCCGAGCGCGTCGATCTCGTTCTGATCGACGCGCTCGACGACGTCCGGACGGTCCCGCTCACCGAGGTCGACGGCTTCGTGTGGCATGCCTACCTCCCGGGCGTCGGCCCCGGGCAGCGTTACGCCTATCGGGTGCACGGCCCCTGGGACCCCGCCGCGGGCCACCGGTGCAACCCGGCGAAGCTGCTGCTCGACCCGTACGCCAAGGCGGTCGACGGGCAGGCCGACAACGACCCCTCCCTCTTCGAGCACGATCCAGGCGGCCCGTCCCCCGCCGACAGCGCGGGCCACACCCCGCTCGGCGTGGTCACCGACCCCGCCTTCGACTGGGGCGACGACCGGCCACCGCTGCGCCCCTACGCCGAGACGGTGATCTACGAGGCCCATGTGCGCGGCCTGACCCGGACGCACCCGGGGGTGCCCGAGGAACTCCGCGGCACCTACGCGGGCCTGGCCCACCCGGCGGCCGTCGAGCACCTGACCTCGCTCGGGGTGACGGCGGTCGAGCTGATGCCGGTGCACCAGTTCGCGCAGGACGGCTTCCTGCGCGACCGCGGTCTGTCGAACCACTGGGGCTACAACACGATCGGCTTCTTCGCGCCGCACAACGCGTACGCGGCCCACGGCACCCGAGGTGAGCAGGTCGCCGAGTTCAAGTCGATGGTCAAGGCGCTGCACGCGGCCGGCCTCGAAGTCATCCTCGACGTCGTCTACAACCACACGGCCGAAGGCAACGAGAACGGCCCCACCCTCTCCTTCCGCGGCCTCGACAACGCCGCCTACTACCGCCTGGTGGAGGGCGACCCGGCGCACTACTACGACACCACCGGCACCGGGAACAGTCTGCTGATGCGGCACCCCAACGTGCTCCAGCTGATCATGGACTCGCTGCGCTACTGGGTCACCGAGATGCACGTGGACGGCTTCCGCTTCGACCTGGCGGCCACCCTGGCCCGCCAGTTCCACGAGGTGGACCGGCTCTCCGCGTTCTTCGACCTGATCCAGCAGGACCCGGTCGTCGGTCGCGTCAAGCTCATCGCCGAGCCCTGGGACGTGGGCGACGGCGGCTACCAGGTCGGGAACTTCCCGCCCCTGTGGTCGGAGTGGAACGGCAGGTACCGCGACTCCGTACGGGACTTCTGGCGCTCCGGCGACCACACGCTCGGCGAGTTCGCCTCCCGGCTGACCGGCTCCTCCGACCTCTACCGGCACGACCGCAGACGGCCGCGCGCCGGCATCAACTTCGTCACCGCGCACGACGGGTTCACCCTGCGCGACCTGGTGTCCTACAACGACAAGCACAACGACGCCAACGGCGAGGACAACCGCGACGGCGACAGCGACAACCGGTCCTGGAACTGCGGCGCGGAGGGGCCCACCGACGACGAGGGCGTCCTCGAACTGCGCGGCCGGCAACAGCGCAACCTCCTCGCCACCCTGCTGCTGTCCCAGGGCGTCCCGATGATCTCCCACGGCGACGAACTCGGCCGCACCCAGCAGGGCAACAACAACGCCTACTGCCAGGACAACGAGATCTCCTGGATCGACTGGGAGCTCACCGACGAGCAGCGGGAACTCATGGAGTTCACCCGCCGCGCCATCGCCCTGCGCGCCGCTCATCCCGTCCTGCGCCGCCGCCGCTTCTTCCTCGGCGACACGGTGACGCACGAGGGCCAGCCGCTGCCCGACCTGATGTGGCTGCGCCCCGACGCCCGCGAGATGACCGACGAGGACTGGACACGCGGCGACGCCCACGCCGTCGCGGCCTTCCTCAACGGCGACGCGATCGCCGAGACCGACCCGCGCGGCGGCAGGGTGGTCGACGACTCCTTCCTCCTCCTGCTGAACAGCCACTGGGAGCCCGTCGTCTTCCGCCTCCCCGACACGACGTACGGGGAGCGGTGGACGGCGCGGATCGACACCGCCGACCCCCAGGGCGTACCGGACGAGGCGGAACGCAAGGCGGGCACCGACGTCCGGGTCGAGCCCCGCAGTCTCGTGCTCCTTTCCCGACCGCCCAGGACCGGGGCTCAGGCGTAGGCTGGTGCTGAATCGGGCTGGAACGGGCGCAGAGGACCCATCGGCGGGACCGGCGACGGGCCCGGGGACCGGCACCGGAACCCCGAGCGGTCCCCGGATGCGGTGAACCCACATGTCCATGACGCCGGCAGAAGCGGCGCGCAAGGAACTCTCCGGTTTCGAGGGGCAGCTGATCGGCCCCGACGACTCCGCGTACGACGAGGCCCGCGCCGTCTACAACGGGATGATCGACCGGCGGCCCGCCCTGGTGGCGCGGTGCACCGGCCCGGAGGACGTCGCCCGGGTGATCGGCTTCGCCCGCGACCACGGACTCCCGCTCGCGGTCCGTGGCGGCGGCCACCACGGCGCGGGCCTCGGCACCTGCGACGACGGGGTGGTGCTCGACCTCTCTCCGCTGAAGGACATCGAGGTCGATCCGGCCGCACGGACGGTGCGGGTCGGCGGCGGCTGTGTCTGGGGCGAGGTCGACCGGGCCACCAACGAACACGGGCTGGCCACGCCGAGCGGCATCATCTCGACCACGGGCGTCGGTGGCATCACCCTCGGCGGCGGACTCGGCCATCTCAGCCGCATGTACGGGCTGACCATCGACAACCTGCTGGAGGCCGACCTCGTCCTCGCGAGCGGCGAGCGGGTCCGGGCGAGCGCCGACGAGAACCCCGACCTCTTCTGGGCGATCCGGGGCGGTGGCGGCAACTTCGGCGTCGTGACCTCCTTCCTGTTCCGGCTGCACGAGGTGGACACGGTCGTCGCCGGGCCCACCTTCTGGCCGGCCGAACTCGGCGCCGAGGTCCTCACCGCGTACCGCGACTTCCTCCCCGACGCGCCGCGCGAGCTGGGCGCCTTCTTCCTGTTCGGCTCGGTCCCGCCGGGACCGCCGTTCCCGGAGGAGACCCATCTGCGGAAGGTCTGCGGCGTGGTGTGGTGCCACCTCGGCGAGGACACCGACGCGGCCGCCCAGGCGATGGCGCCCCTTCTCGGCGCGCTGCCCGCGCCCCTGCTGCACGGCCCGGCCCCGATGCCGTTCCCCGCGCTGCAGTCCGCGTTCGACGGCGTCTACCCGCCCGGCGACCAGTGGTACTGGCGCGCCGACTTCGTCGACGAGATCCCCGACGAGGCCGTCGGCGCGCACGCGCGGTTCGGCTCCGAACCGCCGACCTGGAAGTCGACCATGCACCTCTATCCGATCGACGGCGCCGTCCACGACCACACCGCGGAGGACACCGCCTGGAGCTACCGCGACAGCCGCTGGGCCTCGGTCTTCGCGGGGGTGGACTCCGACCCGGCCAACGCCGGTCTCGTCGAACGGTGGAGCGTCGAGTACTCCGACGCGCTCCACCCGTACTCCGCGGGCGGCGCGTACGTGAACATGATGATGAACGAGGGGCAGGAGCGGGTGCGGGCCGCCTACCGCGGCAACTACGACCGGCTGGCCCGGGTGAAGGCCGACCGGGACCCGCACAACCTGTTCCGCCTCAACCAGAACATCGAGCCGGCGTGACGCCCGGGAAACGTGATGTGCAGCACGCGCGGAATTAGCCCTCTCGGGTGACGCGGAAACGTTCTGGCTGGGCACGGCTTGATCGCTGATCAAGGAAAGCGAAATACCTGGCCACAGGGTGTTCGACCCATTTGACACGTCGTCGAGGGCACAGATAGGAACAACTCTCTGAAGTGGAGAGGTGAACTGTGCGCGAGCCGAACGTGGTCGGGGACTGGCAGGAGTACGACGAGCATGCCGGCCTGCGTGTCCGCGTCCACGGGGTGGAGAAGGCGGAGCCCCCGCGGGGGCGGGACGACGCCGCCGACGACCTCACCTACTTCCGGTTCCGGGTGACCGTCGAGAACCGCACCACCGAGCACTTCGGCATCCACCTCGAAGACGGCCAGATCGACATCCGCGTCGGATCCGACGGCGAGAGCGCCTTCCTCGACTGGCGGAACTCCCAGTTCATCGAGGGCTTCGACGTCTATCCGCTGCGCCGGGCCACGGCGGTCCTCTTCGCCGCGGGACCCGACACCGCGCTGCACCGCGTCGACATCCAGGTGGCGCTCAAGGTCGACGACGAGTGGGCCGAGCGCTTCCTCTGGGCCGGTGGCGTCGAGAACGACGAGGCCCTCGAAGCGGATGCCCGCCCCGACACGGCCAGGGACAGCCTGGCCTGCCAGGTGAGCAACTTCCTCCGGCGCGAAGCGGAGTCCTGAGCCCGCCACCCCTCGGGGACCGGCTCCGGGCGCCCTGACCGACGTGGTCTTCCCGGCGACACGATGCCGGGCGAAAGGTGTGGTTCGTCCTGCCCGGCTAGGGTCGCCTGATGAGCCGAACCGAAGCGCGCTCCGAAGGGGCGGGCCCGTTCACCACCCGGCTGACCTGGCGTCTCATGGACGGGCGGACGGCGGTCTGGGAGTCGCGCCGGGCGCGCAAGCGGGGCCTGCTCAGCGTCCGCGAACCGGGAGAGACGGCGGCTCGTTCCCGGCGGGCGGACACCGTGTCGATCGGGCGGCTGCGCAGACTGAACACCGTCGCCGCCACCGCGTTCACGGTCGGCGGGGCCCTGTTCGCCCTCGGCGCCGGGGTGGCCCAGTACGGATCGCACGGCGCGTCGGGCGCCTGGATCTACTTCGTCGGCGGCCTCTTCTTCAACACCGGCGGCTACGCCTCCCTGCTCCAGGCGGTCAACGCCCCTCGCCAGGACCACGACTCCGGTGTCCTCGCCGGTCGGCGCTGGAGATGGTGGAGTTACGAGCCCGGCCGGATCGACTGGCTGAGCACCTTCGTCCTGTTCGTCGGAACACTCGTGTTCGGCGTCAACCTGCTGGACTCGCTGCTGCAGGGCCTGTCGGTCCAGCAGGTGAACCGGCTGATCTGGGCCCCCGACCTCGTCGGCTGCGCGCTGTTCCTGATCTCCGGGCATCTCGCGGTGGTGGAGGTCTGCCGCGGCCGTCCGCGCGTGCTCGCCCACGAGGTGGGCTGGTGGATCGTCGCGATCAACCAGCTGGGATCGGTGCTCTTCCTCGTCTCGGCACTGGCCGCCTTCACACGACCCGAGACGGGCAGCCTCGTGAACATCGACATCGCCAACTGGGGGACCCTCGCCGGAGCGCTGTGCTTCTCGGCCGGGGGTGTGATCCAGTTCTTCGAGCGTCCCTGAGGCCGGACGCGGTGGGGAAGCAGGTCCTCAGCGGTCGCCGGCCGGGTTGCCCTCGACCCACTGGATGAGCAGCTTCCGTACGTACGGATTGCCCTCCTGCGCGGCGTGCGCCAGGCGCTCCGCGCTCGCCCGTGCGGTCCGCCAGCCCGCGGGACCGTCCTCGTCGTGGGCGCGGTCCGCGGCGGACAGGGCGTCGGCCGCCAGAAGACGCAGCTCCTCGGCGAGGTCGTCGTCCGCGGCGGCCCGGTACGCCTCCAGGCGCAGCGCGGTCAGGTCCTCGGGTGAGGGGGCGGGCCGCACGGGCGGCTGCGCGTAACCGCTCACCGCTATCACCACGCAGAAGGTGGCGACGTCCCGCCGGCTCTCCGACTGGCCCTTCGCGACGGCGGGCGCCAGCCAGGTGGGAGCCCGCCGGTGCGAGACCGCCGTGGCGACGACGAGGGCGACGGCCAGGATCGTGAACGGGACCCAGCCACCGAGGAACCAGCCGATCGGCCCGAGCACCAGAAAGCAGACGGCACTGCTCATCCATATGCGACGGCGGCCCAGTCTCAGGTGTCGTGGATCCATGGGCCTCAGTGTCGCAGGGGCGTGCGCGACGCGAGGAGGGGGCGGGCGATTCGCACGGGCACGTCGTCTTTCGGCCCCCGTCGCCCCAGGTGTGAACGACGGGTGCCGAATGGCCGGAGATGGTCCTGTCCGCCCCGGCCGGCCCTCCATACGATTCGGTCGCTCCCCGGGCTTCACGGCTCCTTCACAACCGGGGGCGGGCCGCGCACGCCTTCCTGTCATGCGCATGCCCAAAGGAGTCGGACGTGATCCAGCGCAACGGTCCGCGACGGTCCCCCGTCCGCACGGGGGACCGCACCCCCCTTTCACCGCGGCGCACCTCCGTGCCGCCGCCGGAACACCGACGCAACGGATTGGAACACCATGGCTGGTGGGCTGTTTCTGGGTGGCGCGATCGCCGCCCTGTTCGCCGCGGCGCTTCCCCTGTCGGACCCGTCCTCCGGGATCGTCGACCCGCCCCCGGACAAGATCGTCATCAAGGTCGCCACGGTGAACGGCTCGGGCTGTCCCCAGGGGACCGCCGCCGTCGCCGTCTCGCCCGACAACACCGCCTTCACGGTGACCTACAGCGAGTACCTCGCCCAGGTCGGGGGCAACGCCGACCCCACCGCGTTCCGCAGGAACTGTCAGCTCAACCTGATCGTCCATGTCCCGCAGGGCTTCACGTACGCCGTCGCCAGCGCCGACTACCGCGGTTTCGCCTCGCTGCAGCGCGGCGCCGCCAGTACGGAGAAGGCCTCGTACTACTTCCAGGGGTCCTCCAGTACGGCCGCGATCACCCACCCCTTCCGCGGCCCCTACGACGACAACTGGCAGACCACGGACACCACGGAGTGGTCCCAACTGGTCTGGGCTCCCTGCGGGGTTCAGCGCAACTTCAACATCAACACGGAACTGCGCGTCAACGCGGGCACCTCGACGCCCGGCAGCAGCAGCTTCATGACCATGGACTCGACGGACGGTGACATCAGCACCGTCTACCACCTCGCCTGGAAGGAGTGCCCCGCCTCCTGACCCGTCGGCCCGACGGGCAGCGGCTCGGCCGGCTCCGTCGCATCGGAGCCGGCCGAGCCGCCACGCGTACCGGCGTCGCCGCCGGGCGGGTGTCTAGGGCAGCAGCTTGTCCATCGCCGCGGAGCCCTCCTTCTCGAGCTTGCGCTCCGCCCAGGCGAGGTTCTCCGGCGTGACGTCGCGGCCGGCGGCGAGCACCAGGTCCTCGGCCGTCACCGGCCCCTCGGTCCCGGTGTGCAACAGCGTGTCGGGGGTCGCCCGGTCCTCGGGGGGTACGGACGCGTCGGGCTGGCTCGTTGACATGGTCTCTCCCTGTTCCGCCTGATCTGTCTCTCACGCTACGGGCATTCCGTACGCCCCGCGCGACGCGCCCGTGGCCCTCCCGGCCCGCGGGCGGCCGTGACGGAGGTGCCCCCGTTCGGCCGAACTGCGATGTCCCTCGCCGCCTTCGGAGGTGATGGTGGAGGAGCTCGCACCCCCACCATCGAAGGAGCTTGGAATGCGTATTCGTCTGATGGCAGCCGCCGGACTCGCCAGTGTCGCCCTGCTGGCCACCGCCGGGACCGCCGCCGCCGACCCCGGCCCGGACGCGGTCGGCGTCGCGGCGAACAGCCCCGGCGTCCTGTCCGGCAATGTCGTCCAGATCCCCGTGGACCTCGGTCTCAACGTCTGCGGCAACTCGATCGACGTGGTGGGGCTGCTGAACCCGGCGTTCGGCAACTACTGCGAGAACGGCTGACGATCATGGTCCGCCGGGCAGGGTCCGTCCCTGCCCGGCGCGCGGCCGGAGCCGGCGGGTGCGTCCCGCCGGCTCCTCGTCGTTCCCGGCGAACTCCTCCCGTGCGGTGATCCGTTGCCCGGCGTCCATCCGTTTGGTCTGTACATGCCCATCCTGGTGGGGTCAGACTGTGCGCCGACCCGTCACCCCCCACCGAGGAGCAGACCTGATGCGCACGACCGCACGGCAACGTTGTCACCCGGTCCTGGCCGGTCTCGTCACACTCGCCACGGCCGCCGTCCTGTCGGTTGTCACCGGCGCGCCCGCGACGGCCGCCGACACCTGGAACGAGGTGGGATCGGACCGCGCCGACCCGCTGACCGAGAGCCAGGGCCTCGCCTCCGTCGAGGTGCCCGCGGGGAGCCCCAACCGCTACACCGGCATCGGCACGATCCCCGTCGGAGTGAGCAGCCGCGGCTGGAACCACGTCGGCGACCCCGACACCTCCTACGACGGTCACTACATCGAGCCGTACCAGAGCGACTCCGGCGGTTCGAAGATGTTCCGGGTGCAGGCGCCGGGCGGCGGCTGGTCGGAGTACGTGCACGCGCTGAACGCGGGAGAGGCGCCGAACAACTCGTTCGTCGCCGTCACCCCGGGCGGATCGTGGATGGTCTCCGGCGAGTACGGCACGATGGACCGGCTCCTGGTGTTCCCGACCCCCGGGGTCAACCCGGCCACCTCGCCCGGGGCGAACCTCCCGCAGGTCTCCACCGTCCGCCTCGACCACGGCGTGCGGGACGTACAGGGCTGCGACTTCGTCACCTCGACCCGGCTGCTGTGCTCGTCCGACGACCCGGCCGGCACCCTCTTCGGCATCACCAAACCGCTCCTCCAGATCGACCTCACCGCCGAGCCGAACGGCACGGCGGACGTCTCCGGGCATGTCACCGCCCTGCGTCAACTGCCGCTGCGCAGCTCCTGCTCGGGCACCTTCGAGGCCGAGGGCATCGACTACGACCGGCGGACCGGCACCCTGCGCGTGGTCGTCGTGTCACCGGGCTTCTGTGTTCTGACCGACAGCAAGACCTACCGCTTCACCCGGAGTTGAGCCCACACTTCGATGACGGAGCGGGCGCGTACCCCCTCGGACGGCCTCCGGGGCGAAGGGGGGCGTACGCGCCCGAACGGGGTAGGTCTATCGTCAGAGGCAGATTCAGAGTGATGGGGGGTGGCCGGCTGTGGTGGAGGACGAAGCCGTGATCGGCTGCACGGGGGAACTGCTCATCGGCACACGTGGATCCGCCGGTCCCGGCGAGATCCTGGTGCGAGTGAGAGGCGGATCCGAGACCTTCCTCGCCTGGTCTCGGGAGCCCCTTCCGATCGGGGCGACCGTGCTTGTGATCGAGTCCCGTGGATGCCGCGAGGTCGGCGTCATCCGGTGGACGGATCCGCTGGACGCGCTCGACGGCGACGCCGTCGGCGCAGGCTGAGGAGGAGAAGTATGTTCGGTTACCGCGTTCCCGCCCCCGATGAGGCGATGTTGATCTCGGGTGGCAGGCGGGGACTGGGGGGCGCGCCGTTCCGCGTGGTGACGGGGCACGGCAAGTTCGTGTTGCCGGTCTTCCGCAAGACCCGCTTCCTGACCCTGTCGATGTGCGAGGCCGAGGTCACCGAGACCTGTGTGACCAGGCAGGGCATCTCGCTGCACGTCCGTGCCGTGATCGCGTTCAAGGTCGGCAACGACACCGAGAGCATCATCAACGCCGGGCAGCGCTTCCTGTCGGACCAGGACCAGATGTCGATCCTGACGGGCCGCATCTTCGCGGGCCATCTGCGGTCCATCATCGGCTCGATGACGGTCGAGGAGATCGTCACCGAGCGGCAGAAGCTCGCCGCCGAGGTCCTGGACACCTCGAAGCTGGAGATGGCGAAGATCGGCCTGATCGTCGACTCGCTCCAGATCCAGTCCATCGACGACGGTGACACCGGCTACATCGACGCGATGTCCGCGCCGCACAAGGCCGCCATCCAGCGCCAGGCCCAGATCGCCCAGGCGCAGGCCACGCAGGCCTCCGTCGAGGCGGAGCAGGTCGCGGCGCGCAACCAGGCCGAGTACGCCCGGCAGACCGCGATCGTCCGGGCGGAGTACTCGGCGGAGGTGGACCGCGCGCAGGCGCAGGCCGCCCAGGCCGGCCCGCTCGCCCAGGCCCACGCCCAGCAGGAGGTGCTCGCGGCGCAGACCGAACTGGCCGAACGCGCCGCCCAGTTGCGCCAGCAGCAGCTGGTCGCCGAGATCGTCCGGCCGGCCGAGGCCGAGGCCGAGCGGATCAAGGTGCTCGCCATCGCCGACGCCGAGCGGATGAAGATCCAGGCCGAGGCGGCCGCCTCGCACGACCGGGTCGCGCTCGACCGGATGCTGATCGACCAGCTCCCCCTCATCGTGAAGGAGGCGGCGGGCGGCCTCGCCGGAGCGAACGTCAACGTCCTCAACGGCGCCGACGGCCTCGGCGAGATAGCGGCCGGCCTGGTCGCGCAGGGCCTGACGATCCTCGACTCGGTCCGCCAGAACCTGAGCGGCCAGAACGGCCAGAGTGCCGAGCAGCCGAGCGGCCGGCTCGAACTCCCGGGCTCCTCCCGCCCGGAGAAGGGCGCCGGCGCGGAGGGCGGTTCGTCCTCCTGACCTGAGGTCCGCGTTCCGCCACGGCGGCCACCGCCGTGTCACGGCCCTCCGAGCGTTGCCCGGACGACCGCGACTCCCGCTTCGACGGGGACGGTCGTGATCGGCGCGTCGGACGTGATCCGCGGGCCCACCGCCTGACATCGGCCGCCGTCCCTCCCGGGGCGGCGGCCGCGTAGTTCCCCGCCCGGTACGCGCGCACCCCACGCACCTCGCCGTACCCGGCAGCCCAAGGACCTCGATCGAAACAACAGGCTCCTGAGTCGCCCAAGTCCCTTACACTCTGCGCAAGTTGATCGTCAGACGCGGCCGCCCCAGGAGGAGCGCATGCCCCGGAAACCCTCGCGACGTACCGCACTGCAGGGCCTCGCCGCCACCGGCGCCGCCGTCATCGGGTTCGATCCCTTCACCCGGAGCTGGGCGGCCACCGACACCGGCCGGCCGCTCGCCCGCCTGCCCCGGCTCGACGGGAGCGTGCGCACCGACGACGCGTCCCTCACCTCCGCCTCCGACGACTTCGGCCACATCGTCCACCGGCGCCCGCGCGCGGTGCTCCGGCCGGGCTCGGTCCGTGACATCGTCGCGATGGTCCGCTTCTGCAACCAGCACAAGCTGTCCGTCGCCCCGCGCGGCCAGGGTCACGCCACGCAGGGCCAGGCCCAGGTAGACGGTGGTCTGGTCATCGAGACGAGCCCGCTCGCGGCCATCGGCCCGGTCGGGCGCGGCAGCAGGACCGTGACCGTCGGCGCGGGCGCCAAGTGGAGCGACGTCGTCAAGGCCACGCTCGCCCACGGGCTGACCCCGCCCACTTTCACCGACTACCTCGAACTGTCCGTCGGCGGAACCCTGTCGGTCGGCGGCGTCGGCGGCCAGACCCACCAGCAGGGCGCCCAGGTCGACAACGTGCGCGAACTCCAGGTCGTCACCGGCGCCGGAGACCTCGTCCGCTGCTCACCCACCGAACACCGGGACCTGTTCCTCGCGGTGCTCGGCGGACTCGGCCAGTGCGCGATCATCGTCGGCGCCACGCTGCGCCTGGTGCCCGCACCCGGAGCCGTACGCCACTACCTCCTCCCGTACACGGACCTGCGCACCTTCCTCGACGACCAGCGGCTGTTGGTCCAGGAGGGCCGGTTCGACTACGTCGAGGGCCAGGTGACGCCCGACGCCGACGGCGCCTTCAACGGCTACCTCATCGAGGCCGTCGCCTACGGGCCGCCCGTCGGACCCGCCCCCGACGACGCTGCGCTGCTGCGCGGACTGCGCCACGACCCGGCGGGGGTCCAGACGAGCGACCTCGCCTACTACGACTTCCTCGACCGGCTCGCGGCGAGCGTCGCCGCGCTCAAGGAAGCCGGCCTCTGGGCGTTCGCCCACCCCTGGCTGAACCTGTGGCTGCCGGGCCGCTCGGCCACCACGCTCACCGCGTCGCTGCTGGAGGACCTCACCCCGGCCGACCTCGGACCCGGCGTCGTCCTGCTGTACCCGGTGCTGCGGAAGAGCCTGCACACCCCGCTGCTGCGCACGCCCGACGACCCGGTGCCCTATCTGCTGGCCGTGCTGCGCACCACCCCGCCGGACGACACCGCGACGGTCGACCGGCTCCTCGCCGCGAACCGCGCCGCGTACGAGACGGTCCACGCGGCCGGCGGCACCCACTACCCGGTCGGTTCCGTCCCCTTCGGCGCGGCGGACTGGCGCGAGCACTTCGGCCCCGAATGGCGCCGGCTCGCCACGGCCCGCCACACCTACGACCCGCGCGGAGTCCTGGTCCCCGGACAGGGCATCTTCTGACGCTCGGCCGTCGCAGCCCGGCCCGGGCTCACCAGCGCCCGGGCTCGCTGCCCACGATCGGCGCCGACGGCTTCCCGTCGACCCCCTCCGGAACGTCACCGGCCAGCATCACCCGGTGCATGACCCGGGGGTGGTCGACGTGCGCGGTGTCGCTCGGCGCCAGATGGATGGTCGCCCGGTTGTCCCAGAAGGCCACACTCCCCGGCTCCCACCGGAAGCGCACCGTGTACTCGGGCCGGACCGCCTGCTCCAGCAGCATGTCCAGGATCGCCAGGCTCTCCGGCCGGGACACGTCGAGGATCTGCTCGACGTAGTAGCCGTTCACGAACAGGACCCGCTCACCCGTCTCCGGGTGCACCCGCACCAGCGGATGCTCGGTGGCGACCTGCCGGTCGAGCAGATGACGGGCGTACGCGTCCTCGCCGGGGCGCGTCTGGTACCCGACGCCCAGCCGGTGCTCGGCGCGCAGCCCGTCCACGAAGGCACGGACGGGAGCGGAGAGGCCCGCGTAGGCGACGGCCAGGTTCGACCAGGTCGTGTCACCGCCGTACGGGGGCACGGTCTCGGCCCGCAGGATCGTCGCGGCCGGCGGGTCGACCCGGGCGCCGTGGTCGCAGTGCCAGCCGCGCAGCAGGGAGTGGCGGCGCCGGCGCAGCCACTCCTCGTGGTCCATGCCGTACCGGCCGCCCAGTTCGAGGCGGTCGGCCGTCGTCTCGACCTCCGGGAAGTCCTTCGGCGAGGCGCTGCCGCGGGAGCGGAGGCGGACCGGCTCGCCGAAGCGGCGGGCGAAGGCGACATGGGTGGTGTGGTCGAGCCGCTGGCCGCGGAAGAACACCACCTTCCAGCGCAGCACGGCCGCCCGGATCGTGGCGACCACCTCGTCCGGCAACTCCTCCGCCAGGTCGACTCCCGTGATCTCGGCGCCGATGTGTCCCGCCGCCGGCTTCACTTCGAGACGTGTGACCTGGTCCGTCATGGTGGCTCCGTTGATCGTCCTGTCCGTGTCGGGTCCAGCATGACCGCTGGGCCGGACACCCGACAGGGCGCCTCGTACGGAAGGCGCTCGGCGCACACGGGAGGCGCGCCGCACACACGGGGTGTGCGCCGCGTCGCGCAGCCGACCCGTCGCACTCCCTGGTGGCGGAGCGTGCCGGGTGTCGAGAATGAGGCGCAGTGAACGGGCCCCACCCTCCATCCGCATAGGGGCGGGGTCCGTTCACACGTCACGTCATGTCACAACACGCCAGGCACGGAACGGCCGTACGGCGGCTCGCCGACCGGCGCCGCGGACCCCCGCTCAGCCCTTGTGGTCGCGCAGTGCGGCGAGAGCGCGGTCGGCGTGGGCGCTCATGCGCAGTTCGCTGCGGACCACCTCCAGGACGGTGCGGTCCTGAGCGATGACGAAGGTGACCCGCTTCGTCGGGGCCAGCGAGAAGCCGCGCTTCACCCCGAACCGCTCCCGTACGGTGCCGTCGACGTCGGACAGCAACGGGAAACCGAGCGTGTGGCGGTCGGTGAACTCCTTCTGCCGGTCCACCGCGTCACCGCTGATGCCGACCGGCCTGGCGCCCGCGCCGGTGAACTCGGTGGCCAGGTCGCGGAAATGGCAGGCCTCGGCGGTGCAGCCGCTGGTGAGGGCGGCCGGGTAGAAGAACAGCACCACGGGGCCCTCGCCCAGCAGTTCGGACAGGCTCCGGCTCGTGCCGGTCTCGTCCGGCAGCGTGAAGTCCTCGACGGTGTCGCCCACGTTCACCCGTGTCGTCATGACCGTCCCTCCCCGGCACGCGCGACGCCGCGTGCCCACATCACCAGCGGCACCTGGAGCGGGAGTCGCGCGAGGGCGGCCGCCTTGAGCGGCGCCGGGCGGTTCCGCCAGTCCACGGCCATCTGGACGTTCGCGGGAAACACCCCGACGAAGAAGGCGGCGGTGGCCAGGGCCGCGACCCGGCGGGTGCGGGGCAGCGCCACCCCGGCCGCGAGGGCGAACTCGACGACTCCGCTCGCCCGCGTCCAGGTCCGCGCGGCTCCCGGCAGAACGCGCGGGACGGTGGCGTCGAACTGCCGTGGTACGGCGAAGTGGGCGACGCCCGCGGAGGCCAAGAGGCCTGCGAGCAACAAGGGTGAGCGTTCGGACCGTGGCACGGTTCCTCCTCAGGGGGCCTGTCGCGCGATATTACTGGAGGGTAAGTGCCCGTGGTGCGCACGGGAAGCGTCGATTGCGTGCCACATGGCCACCGGTGGCCGCTCGGTGCCACCGCTCAGGGTGCCGTGGGGAGTGGAGCCGGGCCCGCTGCGGCGACGCTATTCGGCCCGTCGCGCGAAGTCCGCGGAATGCGGGGTCTCCGGGTTTGGGCGATCGATTCACGGTCAGCCGTAGTAATGAATGGCATTGTCGAGCAGTGAGGACGTGAACTGCGATGGCCGAGAACGACAAGACCCGAGCCATGATCGAAAAGGCGAAGGGCAAGGCCAAGGAGACCGTCGGACGTGCGGTCGGCAATGAGCGCATGGCGGCCGAGGGCAAGATCGAACAGTCCAAGGGCGATGCCCGGCAGGCCAAGGAAAAGGCCAAGGACGCATTTCGGCACTGATGGTGGCCCATTCGCCAGGGCCCGTCGTGTGTATTCCGCGACGGGCCCTGTGACATTCCGGGCAGGAGAGGCGGAGCGAACAATGTGCGGGGAGTACCAGAGGTCGTCCACCGGCACGGTGGCCGTGGCGCGTATGACCTCGACGGGGCCCGAAAGCCCGGCCGACGCGCGGCAGGAGGTCAGGCGCGCCCTCGCGGCGCGGTCCGGGAGTCACTCGTGGGCCGATGAGGACGCCGTCGGTGACGCGCTGCTCGTCGCCTCGGAACTGGTCAGCAACGCGATGCTGCACGGCGGCGGTGTCACGCGGTTCGAGGTGACGCCGACCGAGCGGGAGGTACGGCTGTCGGTGAGCGACCGCAGCGATCAACGCCCCGCGTCCGCCGGACGGTTCGACGACACGGGACGTCTGCGGGTGGGCGGGCACGGTTGGATGATCGTCTGCACCCTCGCCAGCGACGTCGCCATCGCGCCTCTGCGGACGGGAGGCAAGCGGATCACCGCCGTGGTGCCGCTCTCACCGTCCGCCGCGAGGGTCTGAACTCGCGCACACCGCAGGAGTGTCGGCCGTGTCGGCCTCCGTGTCGACGGCTCAGGCCGTCAGGGCGTGGGAGGACGCGGAGGACCTCCGCGACGCGCTCGTGTCCATGGCCGAGGAACGGGCCGCGGCCTGGACCTGGTACGTGGTCTTCGCGGGGTCGACCAGCGCGTCCCCCAGCACGATCCGGCCCGCCGCGTGCAGCGCGTCGCACTCGCCCGTGGGCAGGGCGACATAGCAGCCCCCGCGCCCCGTGGTGGGATCGAGGGGCATCCAATAGCCGTACCGGCGACGGCCGTTCGCGTGCACGGTGAGGCGGACGGCGAAACGCCGCTGGGTTATCAGACGCAGCACTTCGGCCCCGCCGGCGCTGAGCGGGGTGTGGGTCCGGGGGAGCGGCCGCAGCATGGTCACCATCCTCCGATCGGGCCTCGCGGCGCGGTACGGGGCTGCGGGGTGAGCGTCATGAACATGCGGCCTTTCGACGGACGGGTCGGATCACGCATCGCCCGGGGCGGTGACGTTCTCGCTGCTCGGCATTGTTCCGCAGCGCACTGACAACGCGGGCGGAGCGGTTTCAGCGGCGTCGCACGGACGCCTGCGCACGGTTGGCCCGCGCGGTGAGCTGCCCCTGCACGAAGGGGTCCGTGGCGGGGTCGTACGAGCCGGCGTGGTCGGCGAGCGTGTCGGTGATCCGCTCCCACTCGTCCAGTTCCGCCCGCGTCCCGACCGACTGCCGCCCGTCGGCCGCACCGTCCTCGGCCGCCCGCTCGGCCTCTTCGAAGGCCGCCTTCGCCTGGTGGTGATTCATCCCGGTGGCGGCGTCGCGGACCCGCTCCCAGGCGGCGTGCTCCTGTCCGGACGGCTCGTGTTCCGTGCTCAATGCGTCACCTTGATCGTGTGGGGGAACCGGTTCCTTCATCGGACCCGTGTGCCCTGTTCGAAGGAAAGGACACCTGGGAGTCCGCCGGCGGTTCCCTCCACGGCCTTTCTCACCAGGGCAGGAAGGCGTGGATGTCCTTGCCGTCCGACCGCACGATCACGCTGACCTGGTCGCACAGGGCGTTGACGAGATGCCACCCGATGCCGCCCCCACCCTCCGAGGGGCGGAAGCGGCGCGGGGCGGGCCGGGTGGTGCTGCCGTCGCGCACGGTCACGTGCACACCGTCGAAGGTGGGACGCATGAGCAGCTCGAAGGGGCCGGGAGCGTACTGGATCGTGTTGGCGGCCAGCTCGGTGACCACCAGCAGGATGTCGTCCCAGTGCTCCTCCGCGGAGGGTGGCGTCGTCCGGGCCAGGGCGCGCAGATAGCCGTCCGCGGCCAGCCGCGCGTCGGTCACGTTGCGCAGCTCTCCACCGAACGCGCTGGTGAGCGTCCCGAACTCCTCGTATGACGGTTTCTTGTTTCCGCTCGGATCGATTTCCATCGCGCCCTTCGTTCGGATCTCGTCGGCGGTACGTCTTGCGCTCTGTCGCGACCAGGCCACCTGGATCCGTACCCGGTCCTGCTTTGAGGACCCGGCCTCTCCCCGCTGTTCCGGCTAGGCCGAGGCGTCCTGTGTACGGCGGCGGGCCCGGCGGCGGGCCAGCGAACGACGCTCGGTCTCGCTCGTACCGCCCCAGACACCTACGCTCTGGCCCGATTCCAGCGCCCAGTCCAGGCACGCCTCGCGAACCGGGCAGCCTTCGCACACGGCCTTCGCCTCCTGGATCTGCAGCACGGCAGGACCGGTGTTGCCGATCGGGAAGAACAGGTCGGGGTCGACGCTGCGGCAAGCCGCGGAATCACGCCAGTTGTCCATTACGGGCCTCCTGTGAGCGAAGCGGATGCGTTCTGCGGTGTTCGGTCCTCTCTCGGGTCACCAGTGATCGCCCCTGTGAAACGGGCCGGGCGTGCAAAGATCCCGTGGATACCGAAAAAGGCCGCCCCGGCGCCGGGCCGGTCCGGGGGAAAACCGCGGGCGGCCCCGTCCCCTCGCACCCGATCGGCGCGGGGGGCGCGCCGGGGTGGCAAGATGGAACCCCGGGTGAACGGCGGTTGCGATTCGACGAATGAGCAGGTGGCCCATGGTGCAGGAGTCCGGCGACGTCTGGGAGAAGTTTGCCCTCGCCCTGGCGGACATGGCACGTGACCTGCTCGCACAGGACTCCGTCAAGGACACCCTGGACCGGATCGTGGAGCACGCGAGCGTGCTGATCAACGGCTGCGACGAGGCCGGCATCCTCACCGTGCGCCGCGGCGAGGTCAGCGCGCTGGCCGCCACCAGCGACGTCGTCCGCGTGGCGGACCGGATCCAGCAGGACCTGCGGGAGGGTCCGTGCTTCGACGCGGTCACCGAGCGGCAGCAGCTGTACGCCATCGAGGACCTGCGGCGACCCCACGAGAAGTGGTCCCGCTTCGCCCCCGAGCTGAGGAAGCTCGGCATGGGCAGCATGATGGGCTTCCTGCTGTTCACCGAGGACGACGAACTCGGCGCCCTCAACGTGTACTCGCACCGGCCGAACATGTTCGACGAGACGGCCCAGCGCGCCGGCTGGATCCTCGCCTCGCACGCGGCGGTGGCCCTCTCGGCCGCCCGGACGCACCAGCAGCTCGCGCACGCCCTGGAGACCCGTCACGAGATCGGTGAGGCGATGGGCATCCTCATGGAGCGCCACGGCCTCAGCGAGGACAACGCCTTCAACGTCCTGAAGAAGGCGTCCCAGGACCACAACATCAAGCTGCGGGAGATCGCCCGCAAGGTCTGCGAGACCGGCGAGCGTCCCAGCTGACACCGACGGCCCGGCAGCACTGCCGGGCCGTACGGCTGCGACGACCCCGTGGGCGCCCCTTTCCCCGGGGCGACGTGGCTCCACGACGGAGAACGGCTAGAGGAAGCGGCGCAAGGGGGCGACCGCCAGCTCCTTGGCCCGCTGGAGCGGCGACCGGCGCCGCCAGCGGCGCGGCTCGATGGCCACGGCCTGCTCCCGGTCCTCGTCGAAGTCCCCGTCGAGGGCCGCGGTGAACGTCTCGTCCAGCACCGCGAGCATGACCTCCTCGTCGTGCTCCATCGACCGGCGGTTGAAGTTGGTGGAACCGATCAGGGACGCCACCCCGTCCACGGTCATGATCTTGGTGTGCAGCATCGTCGGCTGGTACTGGCGGATCTCCACACCGGCGGCGAGCAGCGCGTCGTAGTAGTGCTGGCCGGCGAGCTGGCAGGCCCGCTGGTCGGTGTGCGGACCCGGCAGCAGGATCTCCACCCGCACCCCGCGGCGCGCGGTCGCGCACAGCAGGTCCACGAAGTACTGGTCGGGCGCGAAGTAGGCCGTCGACAGACGGAACCGCTCCTCGGCGGAGTCGAGCACCACGCGGATGAGGGTCTGCATGTCCTGCCAGCCGAAACTGGCGGACCCGCGCACCACCTGGACCGTCGCGGTGCCCGGCTGGGCCTGCTCGGTGAACCGGTCACGGTCGTCGAACAGCTCGTCGTGGCACTCCGCCCAGTTCTGAGCGAACGCCGCGGCGATGCCGTCCACCGCCGGTCCCCGCACCTGGACGTGCGTGTCCCGCCACTCGGACGGCCCGCGCGCGTCCCCGCACCACTCCTCGGCGATGCCCACGCCCCCGGTGAACGCGACCTGCTCGTCGATCACCAGGGCCTTGCGATGACAGCGGTGGTTCTGCTTGAGGGGCGAGAGCCACAGCGGCTTGCGGAACCACGCCACCTGCACACCGGCGGAGGTCATGGACTCCAGCAGGTCCCCCTCGATCCGCTTCGCCCCGAAGCCGTCCAGCAGCAGCCGTACGCGCAGGCCCGAGCGGGCCCGGTCGGCCAGGGCGGACGCGAAGTCGCGGGCTATCTGCCCGCGCCAGTACACGAAGGTCATCATGTCGATGGTGTGCTCGGCGGACCGCACCGCGTCGAGCATCGCGGCGAAGATCCGGTCGCCGTTGCGCAGCGGCAGGAGCTCGTTCCCCTCGGTCGCGGCGATGCCGATGAGCCGCTCCAGTCGTCTTCGGAGCCGCTGCTTGCGCCGCCCCGCCTCCGCCGGATCCACCGGCCCGTTCCCCTCGACGCGTGCCGTGATGGTCTGGGACATCCACCGTCTCCTGTTGTCGTGCCGTGTGCCGCCTCCTCACCCCGGGCGGTGTGAAGAGGTGTGGGGGAGTGGTGACCCTGTCCGGGACCTGCCCGTACGGGCCACCACCCCTCCCGCTCGACCGTGTCGGTCTTCGGGGTCGCCCGGCCCCTTCGCCCGCCACGGGAGCGACGTCGCGGGACGCCCGTGAGCGTTCGCGACGCGAGCACAGGTGCCCCCGAAACGCCGTGCCACTCCTCGGGCACCCCCGGTGTCCGGTCCGCCACGCCCCGTTCCGACAGTCCGACGCAGTGCTACCTGTGATCGCGTTGTGAAGGTGCGTGAAATCGTGACATGGCCTCGGAGGGTTCGGGAACAAGGGGGACAGCCCGCCCCACACGCCGGTCCGAAACGGAGTGGCGCCGCGTCCTCGGCGTTCGGACGGGAAGCACGGCAAGGGAGGTGAAGGATGACCACCGTAGAACAGCCCTCCGACGTCTGTTCCGCGTCCGGTGCGAGCCTGGAGCGAAGCCCGGAGGCGGCTGTGCACGCCAGGGGGATGGCCCGCGCGTTTCTGGGCAGTCTGCCCCGGCAGGTGCCGCGCGAGGCAGCCGAGGCCGTCAGCCTCGTGGTCTCGGAACTGGTGACGAACGTGGTGCGCCACGCGCGCGGCCGGCGCTGCAGCGTGGATCTGCGGGACATGGGGCACGGCGTCGGGATCTCCGTCTCCGACGACGACCCCGAGCCGCCGCGCCAACGCCGGCTCGACCTGACCGGAAAGGGCGGCTTCGGCTGGCCGCTGGTGCGCCGCCTCTGCTCCGAACTGACCGTTCTCTCCCGCCCGGACGGCAAGACCGTGCACGCCGTCGTGCAATTCTGACGACTCCGAGGAACGAGCATCATCCGCGATCCAGCTCCGACCGCCGACCGCGACCGAGTACCCTCTCCCCGCGGCAGGGCTCCCCACCCATGGGGTGATCGACCCCGTGCCTACCGGACGGGCGCCCGTCCGCGCGGCGGACCGGCCGCGCGCGGGTCCGCGGGGAGCGCGTGATGACCCGTGGCGGATGACGGGGACCTGAACCGCGCCGCGGCGCCCGGCAGCCGTCCCGAGGCGGTCGCCGGACGGACGGCCGACGCCGTCGAGGAACTGGTGGAACTGTGGATCTCGACCGGTCAGACGGTCGTCCCCCGCCTCTCCGCCCACCAGCTGAAGGCGCTCAGGACCGTGGGGCAGCGGCCCGAACTCACCCTCACCGGCCTGGCCGAACGCGTCGGCATCGCGCTTCCCGCCGCCAGCCGCCTCTGCGACCGGCTGGAGGCCGCGGGCCTGCTGCGACGCGTTCCGCATCCCGGTAACCGGCGCGCCCTGCACCTGCTGCTCACCCCGCTGGGCACCGGGGTCCTTCGGGAGATCGCCGAGCGGCGGGCCCAGATCCTCGCGGCCGTCCTCGCGGGCATGACGCCGCTCCAGCGGAGGTCGTTCGAGGAGGGGCTGCGGGCCTTCCAGGGCGCGCGCCGCCCCTCCTCCGCCGAGTTCCCGCCCGGCGCGTAGGGCGCGCGAACGCGCCGCGCGCCCCGGTGCTCGGCCGTGGCGGCGCCTCAGCTCAGGGCGGTCGTCCGCCCGGGATCGGGAAGCGCCCCGGTGTCACCGACGTGGCACAGCAGCAGACAGACGTCGTCGTCCCGCTGCGAGTCACGGAGCATCGGGTCCAGGATCCGGTCGGCGGCGCCCCCCAGATCGAGGTCCAGGTCCGCCGCGCGCTGCGCGCCGAGCGCCTCGGCCAGCCGCCGGATGCCCGGGTCGATGCCCTCGGCCCGCCGCTCCACCAGACCGTCGGTGTAGAGCGCGAGGGTGGAGCCCGGCGGGAGTTCGGCCGTGTGGTCGCGGATCTCCTGATGCAGCGGAATGCCGAGCATGGCGCCGGGTTTGGCGTCCAGGACGCGCACGCCCCCGCCCGGGGTGCGCAGCACGGGTGGCGGGTGCCCCGCGGCGGCCCAGGTGACCGTGGACTCGTCCGGGTGGAAGCGGGCGATGGCCGCCGTGGCGTACAGGTCGGGCTGGAGATGGTGCAGGAACACGTGCAACCGGGTGAGGAGCTGGCCGGGCGTGCCGCCGTCCACCGCGTACGCCCGCAGGGCGGTGCGCAGTTGGCTCATCATGACGGCGGCCCGCAGCCCGTGGCCCGTCACGTCGCCCATGACGGCGACCAGGCCCCCGTCCGGCTGCTTGAACGCGTCGTACCAGTCGCCGCCGATGTTCAGCCCGTACGTGGCCGGGAGGTAGCGGGCGGCCAGGCTGAGCCCCGGCGTCGTGGGCAGGTCGGTGAGCAGCGCGCGCTGCAGGGTCTCGGCGATGTCACGGTTGTGCTCGAACCGCTGGGCGTGGTCGATGGCGATGCCGGCCCTGCGGGCGAATTCGATGAGCATGACGGCGTCGTCCGGGCCCCACGGATCCTCGGGCGGTGTCAGCGTCACCACTCCCAGCGGGGCGTGCCGGGTCGGCAGCGGGATGCACAGCAGCGGCTGGTCGGGGTGGAGCGCCGAGGGCGGCAGGTTGTCGACCCCGGGCAGACCGCCCGCGTGATCGGCGGCGTACTGCGGGCGGCCGGTGCGGGCCGCGGCCACGGCGGCGGCCGGGTGGGGGGACCGCCTGCGGGTGTCGTCGTCGGCGAAGAGCCATACCTCGACGCTCCGGGCGTAGGCCGGGACGAGCAGCTGCGGCAGCCTGCTGAGGATCTCCTCGTGGTTGAGCGAGGCCGTCAGGACCGCGCTGGCGTCGGCGAGGAACGTCAGCCGCCGCCGGGCGCTCTCGGCCTCCGTGCGGGCCTTGCGCTCGGCGGCGAACAGCTCACGCTGTACCCGCCCGGCCGCGTCGAGTTCCGCGTGCAGCGCGAGGACACCCTGGTTGGTCTGGTGCAGTTCCTCCCGGTGGAAGGAGACCAGCTGCTCCTGCTCGCCGAGTCGGTCCAGGACGCGGGAGGTGTCCTCGTCCGCGCTGAGCAGGGCGTCGGCGAACGCCTTGCGGTCGCGCGGCACCCGAGCCGCTCCCTCGCCGCGCCCCGGCTCCTCGACGGCGACGCTCGCCTGCCAACTCGGCTTGCCGGCCGACCCGTTGGACTCCGCGCCGAGGGCGACGGTGATCCTGCCGGGACCGCCGGCCTCCGGGGGCGGCGTGCTGTGCAGGGTCATGACCCAGCTGCCGCCCTTGACCAGGGACTGCCGCAGCCGGGCGCTGAGGGCGGTGACCAGACGGGTGCGCTCCACCGTGGACACGCCGTGCGCCGCGACGAGCCGGGCGGCGGCGATACGGGCACGCGCGGCGTCGTCGACCGTGGTGATCTGCCAGGTGTCGGTCATCAGCGGCGATCCTGCGGGGTGGGGGTCAGCACGGCCACGGTGGTGTCGTCCCGCACCGGACGGGCGGCACTGCTGGAATCCCGCACGATCACCGCGGCGGTGACCGCGGGGTCCCAGGCGGTCGGGGGAGCGACGGCCGGCGGAGCCCAGCGGCTGGGCAGACCGTCGCTGTGCAGTACGAGGAGGCTGTCGGGCGTCCACGGCACCCGGCACTGCGGCAGCCGCGCGAGCCGGTGCGCGCCCACTGTCCCCGGGTGCGACGGCAGCGGCCGCCAGGTGTCCCCGGACAGCAGCCGGGCGCCGATGTTGCCGATCCCCGCGAAGTCGAGGTGGTCGGAGACCAGGTCGAGCCGGGCCACCGCGATCGCCGCACCCCGGGTGTCGCGCAGCGCCGTGTGCAGCTGCCCGAGCAGCTCCGCGGGAGGCAGGTGCGCGAACAGGTGCAGTTGTTCCACGGCCGCCCCGGACGCCTTCGCCGCTGCCTCGCCGTGCCCGAGCCCGTCCGAGAGGAGCAGCGTGACGTGCTCCCCGGCCCGGACGCAGGCCCAGGCGTCGCCCGAGTGCTCGGCGGCCGCCAGCGGGATGTTGATCCCCCCGGCGCGCACCGCGGCACCGGTGTCGGGGGCGCGGTGTCCGGGCCGGTCCCCGTGTGCGGCGTGGACCCGCGCCAGGGCGACGGTCCCCTTCCCGGGCACGGAGTGCACCTCGAAGTGGTCGGCGATACGGCGGCAGGTGCCGAGCCCCGCGCCGAGCGAGGCCGTCGTCGAGAAACCGTCGTGCGACGCGGAGGCGAGGTCGGCGATGCCCGGCCCGTGGTCGATCGCGGCGATCTGGAGGGCCGGCCCGCGGCCGGTTCCGGGAAGCGCGAGGTCGGCGTCCACGATGTCGATCAGTATCTGTCCGCCGCCCCCGTGCTTGAGCAGGTTGGTCGCCAGCTCCGTCGCGACGAGCGCGGCGACGGCCGTGCGGTCCCGGCTGAGCCCGGTGTGGTCGGCGACCGCCTCGGCGGCCACCCGGACGTCCCGGACCCGGGTCGAGTCGTGGACGGGTACGTCCCAGACACGCGTCATCGGCTCTCCCGGCGGGGCGGCGGGGGACCGGCGGTCCAGCAGATCACGGTCACCGTGGTGCCCTCGCCCGGACGGCTGTCGATGGAGAACTCGTGCACCAGCCGGCGTGCTCCGCCCAGGCCGAGGCCGAGGCCGCCGCCCGAGGTGTAGCCGTCGGCGAGAGCACGCTCGATGTCGGTGATGCCGGGCCCCTGGTCGGCGAAGGTCAGGCGCAGCCCCCGCGCCGCCCCGGTCCGCAGGACGGTGGACTCGACCTGGCCGCCTCCGCCGTGCACCAGCGTGTTGCGGGCGAGTTCACTGGCGGCGGTGACGAGTTTGGTCTGGTCCACGAGTCCGAAACCGAGTTCTGCGGCCGCCTGGCGCACGTGCTGGCGCACCCACGCGAGATCCATGTCGGTACGGATCGGCAGGCAGGCGGTGACGCGCCCGGAAGTCTCCGTCACGGGCGCTCCTGGCGTGCTGGACCGTGGTGAAGGGCCGTCGGTGCCGCGGTGAGCAGGCGCATGGCCTCCTCGGCGTCGAGCGCGGTGCGCAACCCGGGCAGGGTGAGGCCCAGTTCGACCAGGGTGATGGCGACGGCGGGCCGCATGCCGGCGACGACGGTCCGCGCCGCGAGCAGCTTGGCGTGCGCCGCGACCTCCGCGAACACCCGCCCCAGGAAGGAGTCGACGATCTCCACTCCGGAGATGTCGATGACGACACCGGTGACCGAACTGGCGGCGATGGCCTCACCTATGTCCCGCTGCAGCCGCTCGGCGGCCTCGTCGTGCAGATCGCCCTGCAACGTGACCAGGAGGACGTCGCCGAGCTTCAGTACGGGGACGTGGGCGCCCGTGAGCCCGGCGATCGGGGCGTTCACCGCGCGCTCTGGCCGGTGCGGTCCTGGTCGACGATCGCGATGCCCTGGCGGTTCAGGGCGTACGCGAGAGCGTCGGCGAGGCTGGCGCGGGTGACCACTTCCCCGAGGTCGATGCCGAGGTGGACGATGGTCTGCGCGATCGCGGGCCGGATGCCCGAGACGATGCACTCGGCGCCCATCAGACGGGCGGCCGCGACGGTCTTCATGAGGTGCTGGGCGACCAGCGAGTCGACGGTCGGCACGCCCGTGATGTCCAGGATCGCGAAGCGTGCCTGCTGGGCGACGACGGCGTCGAGCAGGCTCTCCATCACGACCTGGCTGCGGGCACTGTCGAGGGTGCCGATGAGGGGGACCGCGACCACGCCGGTCCACAGCTTGATCACGGGTGTGGCCACCTCCAGCAACTGGAGGCGCTGGCGGTCGATGAGTTCCTGTCCCACGCTGAGCGTGGTCTCCAGCACGACCAGGCGGAGGGTGCCGAGGAGCGCGGTGAGGGTGACCGCGCACACCTCGGCCCGCTCGCGGGAGCCGTCGGCGAACTCCGCGCTCAGCAGCTCGGAGGCGGCGGGACGCAGCGCCGCCACCTCGTCGGCGATCTGCGCGGACGTCGCGCCGGTCCGCGCCCGGGAGGCGGCCATGCGGCCCAACTGGTCGCGCACGGTGGCGAACCCGGCAGCCCCGAGGTCTTCGACACGGCCCGCGGCGGCGACGGCCGCGAGTGCCTCTACGACGGACCGGCCGGCCTCCACCGCCTCGTCCCGCGAGACGGTGAAGACGGTGCGGAACAGCGCCTCGTCGGCCCAGCGGTGGGCGATCTGCTCGCGGCGCCCGCGCAGGAACTCACCCACCTCCTGAGCCGCCGACTCGTGCTGCACCGCCGCCAGATGGTCCGCCACGTGTTCTTCTCCTTCGTCCGTGCGCCGCGCCGACGAGCGTGTTCCCGTCCGGGCATGATCTCTTGTCGTACGGCAACTGTAGCCATGGCCCGATCACGTCCGACACCCGCTCGCGGACAGGGCCTGCGGCACGGGTGCCGGCCCGGTTCGCCGAGCGCGAAGCCCGAGGGCCCGCTACTCCGCCGCCGGCGGCCCGTGCCAGTCGAGGCACACCACGAGCGCGTCGTCCTCCGGCTTGGGCCTTCCCCGATGTCCGGTGAGCTCGCGGAGCACGGCACGGGGCACCTCGGTCGCGGGCAGCAGCTGCGTGGAGGTGATCGCCATCGCGAGGGCCCTCTCCCCGTACTCCTCCCCGCCCGGTCCGGCGACGGCGTGCACACCGTCACTGACGAACAGGAGCCGGTCGCCGGGCTCGACCTGGAACTCCTGCACGAAGTAGTCGGTCTCCTCGAACATCCCGAGGGGCAGCTGGGCCTCGAAGCCGACGCGCTCGACGGACCTGCCCCGCAGCCGCAGCATCTGGGGCGAACCCGCGTCGATCACCCGCAGCCGGCCCGTCGACAGCTCGAAGTCGAGCATCAGCACGGACAGGTGCGAGGTGCCCCGGTACTGGGCGTAGATCGCTTGATCGGCGAGGGCCGCCTGGTCCTGAAGGGAGATCCCCGCACGGCGCGCGTTGCGCAGCGCGTTGATGCCGAGGTTCGTGAGCAGCGAGGCCTCGATCCCCTCGCCCATGCCGTTGGTGATGTACAGCAGCAGCCGGTCGGCGCTCGCCGACCAGTCGAAGTTGTCGCCGAAGATCGCGTAGGCGGGCTCCAGCTGCGCGCCGAGCTCGTACTCGGGGCGGGAGCAGGAGCGGCCCGGCAGCAGCTGCCACTGCATCTCGGCGGCCAGCGTCAGCCGGTCCTTGCGGCGCGCCTGGAGGTACAGGTCGGTGTCCCGCTCGGCCACGAGCACCTCGTGAGCGAGGACCTCCCCGACCTCGGACAGCTCGGAGAGCGTCTCCTCGTCGCACGCCTCGGAGGGCAGGGTGACGGACAGGACGCCGAGCCGGTCGCCGCGCACCGTCACCGGGAGGTGCGCCCGTACCCGCCGGCCGGTGCGCTCCTCGACGAAGGGTTCCTGGGCCCCGAAGGCCCGCCCCTCGGGGCTGCTGTGCACCGGGATCGGTTCCAGGGTGTGCGGAAGCACCGACACGGGCTGGAGCACGGTCAGACCGTAGTCGGCCATGAAGAGCTCGACGGACTCCGCCGTGTACCGATCACACAGCACGGTACGGACGGCGTCGAGCAGTTGGTGGGGTGCCGCGGTGCGCAAGGCCCGCTCTGCGGCGACGAATCTGTTCACGATGTCGGATACGCCATTCTTCGACTAGTACGATGCCGGGTCCGAGCTCCGGGAAGCCGGACCGGCAGAGGTGGGACTCGGTATCTACCGCTTTGTTCCTGTCCCAGCCCCTGACAGGTGTTTTGCTCCGGTCCTTGCCCCCGACGGGCTGACAGTGCCCGAGAAGACTGGGAGAGTGAAACCGTGACTTCCTCCGGCCCGCGTCCACAGCCCAGTGAGGTGGCTCGTGTGACCTCCGAGGCCGCCGAGCTGCTGGAGATTCTGTGGGGGAGGGCCTCGACGGCTCCTGTCTCCGCTTCCCAGCTGCGCGTGCTCTTCATCCTGGAGCACGACGAAGGCATCAACCTGCGCACGCTCGCCGACGCGCTCGGCTCCACGCCGCCTTCGACGAGCAGACTCTGCGACCGCCTCCAGGCCGTGGGGTACATCGAGCGGGCGCCGAGCGTCACCAGCCGGCGGGAGCTGCGTCTGTTCCTGAGCGCGCGCGGCCGGATCTTCCTCGCGGAACTGCGCGCACGGCGCGAGCACGCCGTGGAAGCGGTGCTCGCCCAGATGCCCGCGGCGCAGCGGACCGCGCTCGCGGAGGGCCTCGCGGCCTTCTGTGCGACGGCGGCCGCGCAGCTGCACGAGGACGACGCGCCGGCCGTCCGTACGGCCTGAGCCGCGGGGCGGCGCGGGGGGAACCGTCGGCCGCGGGGCCGTGCGGTGCGTGAGCCGCGCGGACTCCGCCTCCCTCACCCACTGCACCATCTCGGGTCCTCTCCGCTCCTCGGGGCCGATCACTTTGTTGCCTCACGTCCATAGTTGTCAAATGGCAACTATTACTCGCATGATCTTGGTCTCACGCCTTTCTTCGCAGGTGGACAGGGCCGGCCGGAGGGGTCCGAGGTCCGCGCCGGGACCGCCGGGCGTTCGGGACGGACCGGCCTAGTGCCGCGAGGTCCCCTCGACCACGTACGCGAGCGCCGCTTCGACGCCGTCCAGCGACGCGATCGTGAGACTGACGCCGGTGAGATCCAGGACGCGTCGGACCATCGGGGCGGGCGACACGAGGCACACGCTCCCGCCGGCGCGGCCGGCCTCGTCGTGCGCCTTCAGGAGGGCGTTGATGCCGGAGGAGTCCATGAAGGGGACCTCGGACAGGTCGAGCAGCAGATGCCGACGGCCGGCGCGTATCTGGTCGGCCAGCCGGTTCCGCAGTTCGGGAGCCGTCTCGACGTCCAGCTCCCCGCTGACGGTGACCAGGGCGATGCCGTCGCCGTACGGGGTCACCTCGATGGACACAGGAGCTGGTTCGGCCGGCACGCTTACCTCCAAAGGACACTGATCCGTCGGGAACCGTCCGGCGTCGGTGACGCCGGTGAGCAGGTCAACGGTTACCCCCCGAATCGGGCTGCACACCTTCGGCTTCGGCGTGCAGGGCCCTTCCGGACGCAGTGTTCCGGGTCACGCGGCGCGCGCTCCGGGGTGCGGCGCCCGCTCCGGCGCACGGGACGGCGGGGGTCCTCACCGCTTGCCACCTCTTGACCCTCCCTTTCCCGAAATACCTCTGACACAGAGCTAATCTCGAAGACGTGGAATCGGAGTCGGAGAGTTTCCCCGAGGCGCTGTCGGACGCCCTGGCCGGACTGCAGCGGCTGATCAGACGGCGGCTGCGCGGCGGCACGGACGGGCCGCGGCTGCGCGGTGCCGAGGTCGACCTGCTGCGGCTGGTCGCGGAGCGGCCCGGTCTCGGAGTGTCCGAGGCCGCCAAGGAGCTGTACCTGGCGGGCAACTCGGTCTCGACGCTGGTCAACCGGCTGGTCCGGGACGGCTATCTGGTCCGTGAGACGGACCCGGCCGACCGGCGGGCCGCCCGGCTGCTGACCACACCCGCCGCCGACACCCGGCTGCGCGACTGGCGGCAGCGGCGTGCCGTGCTGGTGCGCCGCCAGGTCGACCGGCTCGACCCCGCCGAGCGCGCGGCCCTGGAAGCCGCCCTGCCGGCCCTGCACAAGCTGGCGGCGAACCTGCACGAGGAGGCCGAGGAGTCATGACACGGTACGAGAGCGGACCGGAGGAGCCCGCACGGCGCGACGGCCCGGTGGCCGCCGGGGGAGAGGTGCCCGCCGAGGCCGTCGGCACCGCGGGCGCGACCGGGGCCACTGACGCGACGGCCGCCGCGCCGAACGCCGTGTCGTGCTCCGGGCTCGTCTACACCTTCGGCGAGACCACCGCGGTCGACGGCCTCGACCTCGACGTGCGCGACGGCGAGGTCTTCGGACTGCTCGGCCCCAACGGCGCCGGCAAGACGACGGCCATCCGCTGCATCACCACCCTGCTGCCCGTTCCGGCCGGCAAGGTCCATGTCTTCGGGCACGACGCCACCCGGGAACAGATGTCCGTACGCCGCCTGTTGGGCTACGTCCCGCAGCAACTGTCCGCCGACTCCGGGCTCACCGGCCGGGAGAACGTCGAACTGTTCGCCCGCGTCTTCGACGTGGCCCGCCGCGAGCGTGCCGCCCGGGTCGAGCAGGCGCTCACCGCGGTCGACCTGACCGACGCGGCCGACCGGCTCGCCAAGACGTACTCCGGAGGCATGGTCCGCCGCCTGGAGCTCGCCCAGGCGCTGGTCAGCGCACCCCGGCTGCTGATCCTCGACGAGCCGACCATCGGCCTCGACCCGATCGCCCGCACCAGCGTTTGGGAGCACATCAACGCCGTGCGCGCCGCCACCGGCATGACCGTCCTGGTGACGACCCACTACATGGACGAGGCCGACCAGTACTGCGACCGGGTCGCGCTGATGCACCACGGACGCGTCCGCGCCCTCGGCACACCGGAGCAGCTCAGGCAGGGCCTCGGCGAGCGCCGCGGAACCACCGGCGACGGTGGACTGCCCACGCTGGAGGACGTGTTCCGGGACATCGCCGGCAGTGGACTCGACGACCGATCAGGAGAATTCAGGGATGTCCGAAGCACCCGCCGCACCGCTTCCCGTGTCGGCTGAAGCGACCCCGCTCACGAGCCTCGACCTGCTCGTGGTCCCGCCCCGGGCCCGTACGGGCTGGCGGGTGCTGCCCGCCCGGGTCGCCGCGATGTGCGCCGTCGAACTCCAGAAGCTCCGGCACGACCGCACCGAGCTGTACACGCGGGCGATCCAGCCCGCCCTGTGGCTGCTCATCTTCGGGGAGACCTTCACCCGTATCCGCGCCATCCCCACCGGCGGCATCCCGTACCTCGACTACCTGGCGCCCGGGATCATCGCCCAGTCCGCGATGTTCATCGCCATCTTCTACGGCATCATGATCATCTGGGAGCGGGACGCCGGCATCCTCACCAAACTCCTCGTCACGCCGACACCCCGCTCCGCGCTCATCACCGGCAAGGCGTTCGCGGCCGGGGTGAAGGCGCTCATCCAGGCCGTGGTGGTCGTGGTGATCGCGGCACTGCTCGGTGTGGCCATGACCTGGAACCCGCTCCGGCTGCTCGGGGTGGCGGTGGCCGTCATCCTCGGCTCGGCGTTCTTCTCGTGCCTCTCGATGACGATCGCGGGCATCGTTCTCACCCGCGACCGGCTGATGGGCATCGGCCAGGCCATCACGATGCCGCTGTTCTTCGGCTCCAACGCGCTCTATCCGGTGGCGGTCATGCCGGGCTGGCTCCAGGCCATCAGCAAGGTCAACCCGCTCAGCTACCAGGTCGACGCCCTGCGCGGACTGCTGCTCGGCACCCCCGCGCACCTGGCCCTCGACTACGGCGTCCTCGTCCTGGCCGCGGCCCTCGGGATCTTGTCCGCTTCCTCGCTTCTGGGGCGACTGGCCAGGTGAGACGGGGTGTCCGAGCGGGGATGATGATCGATTGGTGAGGTCGGGCGGTCGGGCTTAACGTCGGTTGGGTGAACATCCACGATCTTCGCCGACCCTAGATGCGGGGACCTCCCCATGACGGCCGATCACGTGACATCCTCCGAGTCCGCCGACTCTCCGCAGCGGGGCAGAGGAAACGGCATCGCCCTCCTCGTCATCGCCTCGTGTCAGCTGATGGTGGTTCTCGACATCACCATCGTGAACATCGCGCTACCGCACATCCAGACGGCCCTCGGGTTCTCTACCGAGAACCTCTCCTGGGTCATCAACGCCTACACGCTGACGTTCGGCGGTCTGCTGCTGCTCGGCGGGCGGTCCGGGGACATCCTCGGACGCCGCCGCATGTTCATGGTGGGCGTGCTGCTCTTCGTGTTCGCGTCCCTGCTCGGCGGACTCTCGCAGGATTCCTGGCAGTTGCTCGCCGCGCGTTCACTGCAGGGCGTCGGAGGAGCGATCGCGTCGCCGACCGCGCTGTCCCTCATCACCACGACCTTCCGCGAAGGGCCCGAACGCAACCGGGCGTTCGGGGTGTTCGCCGCCGTGTCCGCGGGCGGCAGCGCGATCGGACTGCTCGCGGGCGGCATTCTCGTCGAATGGCTCGACTGGCGATGGGTGTTCTTCGTCAACATCCCCATCGGCCTGCTGATCGTGCTCGCCACCCCCCGCTTCATCAAGGAGTCCGAGCGTCACCCGGGCCACTTCGACCTCCTCGGCGCCCTCACCTCCACGCTGGGCATGGTGCTGCTCGTCTACGGATTCATCCGGGCCTCGGAAGAGGGCTGGAGCGACCCCATCACGCTCGGCGCCTTCGGCGCGGCGGTGGTGTTCCTGATCGCGTTCATCGCCGTCGAACGCCGGTCGAGACAGCCCATCACGCCGCTGTGGATGTTCCGCGACCGCAACCGCGCGGGTGTCTACGCGATGATGCTGAGCCTCTCCGCGGCCATCTTCGGGATGTTCTTCTTCCTGACCCTCTTCGTGCAGAACATCCTCGGATTCAGCCCGCTCAAGGCCGGTTTCGCCTTCCTGCCGGTGAGCGTGGTCATCGCGATCGGCGCCGGCTTCGCCTCGAACCTGCTGCCCCGCTGGGGACCCAAACCCTTCATGGCCGTGGGCGCGATCCTGGCCGCCGCGGGCCTCGGCTGGCTGACGCTGACCGACGTCAACAGCACCTATCTCGGCAGCATCCTCGGCCCCACGATCGTCTTCGGCTTCGGCATGGGCCTCCAGTTCGTGTCGCTGACCCTGATGGCGGTGTCCGGCGTGGCACCGAAGGACGCGGGCGCCGCCTCCGGCATCCTCAACGCCACCCAGCAGGTGGGCGGCTCCCTCGGCCTGTCGGTGCTGGTCACCGTGTTCGGCACGGCGAGCCGCAACGAGGCCACGGACCAGGTCAAGAAGTTCCTGTCGACCGCCACCCCGGCGCAGCGGCTGGAGTTCCGCAGATCCGGACAGCTTCCCAAGCCCTTCAGCGAGCAGGTGCTGACGTCCGGTATCTCGGGCTCCTTCGTCGCCGCGGCCATCTTCGCCGTCTTCGCGGCCCTGGTCGCCCTGATCGTCATCCAGGTGCGCCCCTCCGACCTGGAGCGCCTCCAGGGCGGCGCGGCCTCGCTCGTCCCGGCGGAGGGCTCCGGTGCCGGCGAGGGCGTGAGCGGCTCGGCGCACACCCGGGACTCCGGCGAGGGGCCGGCGCCACCCGGTTGACGCGGAGCGGTTCCCGGCCGGGCTCGGTCACCCGAGCCCGGCCTTCTCGCGCGCCGTCCGGGTCACCGCCCGCCCTGATCGAGGCCCCGTCGGCCGCGGTCAGGGCAGGGGCTGTTCCGCCCAGATCACCTTGCCCTCGGGGGTGTAGCGGGTGCCCCAGCGGTCGGCCATCTGGGAGACCAGGAACAGGCCGCGCCCGCCCTCGTCCGTCGACGCCGCGTACCGCAGGTGCGGTGAGGTGCTGCTGCCGTCGAGGACCTCGCAGATCAGGGTGCGGTCGTACAGCACGCGCACCCGGATGTGACCGTTGCCGTAGCGGATCGCGTTGGTCACCAGCTCGCTCAGGACCAGCTCCGTGGTGAACGCCATCTCGTCCAAGCCCCACTCCGCAAGCCGCCGGGTGACCGCGGCACGCACCTCACCGACGGCGGCCGGCTCGGACGGCACGTTCCACTCCGCGATCCGGTCGGGACCCAGCGCGTGGGTACGGGCGACGATCACGGCGATGTCGTCGCTCGGACGGGCCGGCAGCATGGCCTCCAGCACGGCCTGGCAGGTGTCCTCCGGGGAACGGTCGGCGCCGGTCAGCGCGGTGCGCAGCATTTCGAGACCGACGTCGATGTCCCGCTCCCGGTCCTCGACCAGGCCGTCCGTGTAGAGCACCAGTCGGCTGCCCTCCGCCAGTTCCAGCTCCGCCGTCTCGAACGGCAGGCCGCCGAGACCGAGCGGTGGTCCCGCGGGCACGTCGGCGAACTCCACACTGCCGTCGGGGTGGACCACCGCGGGCGGCGGATGTCCGGCCCGGGCGAAGGTGCAGCGCCGGGTCGTCGGGTCGTAGACGGCGTAGAGACAGGTGGCCCCGGTGACGGCGGCCGTGCCGCCCTCGGGCAGCTCGTCCTGGTCGATACGGCCGACCAGCTCGTCCAGGAGGCCCAGCAGCTCGTCCGGCGGCAGGTCGAGGGAGGAGAAGTTGTGGACGGCCGTGCGCAGCCGCCCCATCGTCGCCGCGGCGAGCAGCCCGTGCCCGACGACGTCACCCACGACCAGGGCGACCCGCGCGCCGGGCAGCGGCAGTACGTCGAACCAGTCGCCGCCGACGCCCGCCTGCGCCGGCAGATAGCGGTAGGCGAGGTCGAGGGCGCTCTGTTCGGGCAGGCTGCGCGGCAGCAGACTGCGCTGGAGCGTCACGGCCATGGTGTGTTCGCGGGTGTAGCGGCGTGCGTTGTCGATGGACACCGCGGCGCGGGCCACCAGCTCCTCGGCGAGGGTCACGTCCTCGGAGTCGAAGGGCTCCGGCTTCTCGGAACGCCAGAAGTTCACCACGCCCATGACCATCGGCCCCACCCGCAGCGGGACGGTGATCAGTGAGTGGATCCCGTACTCCAGGATCTGTGCCGTACGCGGGCGGTCCTGGTCCAGCCACCCCGGGGCGCCCCCGAGGTCGGGCTCGACGACCGCCTCGCCGGTGCGCAGGCTGTGGGCCTGCGGCGAGGAGGGGATGAACCCGATGTGCTCGCCGACCGGGTACAGCGGGGCGTCCTTGCGGATGCCGCCGGAGGCGGTACGGCGCAGACCGGTGCCCGTGTCCGGGTCCTGTCCGCTCAGCACCGCGTCGGCCAGGTCCACGGTGACGAAGTCCGCGAACCGCGGGACGGCGACCTCCGCCAGTTCCTCGGCCGTGCGCGTGACGTCCAGACCGGTCCCGATGCCGACCCCGGCGTCGTAGAGGAGTTTGAGGCGTTCGCGGGCGGTCTCGGCGCGGCCGGAGAGCGCGCGCAGTTCGGTCGAGTCGCGCAGCGTGGCGACGCTGCCCGCGGGGCCGCCCCGCAGGTCCGTCGGCCGCTGGTTGATGGCCAGCAGACGGTCGCCGACCAGATGCACCTCGTCGGTGGCGACGCGTCCGGAGGCGAGCAGCTCGGCGGTGCCCGCGTCGAGGCCGAGTTCCTCGACGGAGCGCGCCTCGGCGTCGGGGGGCAGGTCGAGCAGGCGGTTCGCCTCGTCGTTGGCGAGCAGCAGCTGCCCCTCCCCGCCGACGATGATCACCCCCTCCCGGACGGAGTGCAGCACCGCGTCGTGGTGTTCGTACATCCGGGTCATCTCGTACGGGCCGAGGCCGTGGGTCTGGCGCAGCAGACGCCGGGTCACGAGCGCCGTGCTCGCGGTGGCCAGCGCGAGCGCCACGCCGGCCGCGCCCAGCACGAGGGGCAGCTGGCGGTCGGCGGCGCCGCCGACGTTCTCCGTGGTGATGCCCGCCGACACCATGCCGACGACCTTGCCGTCGGGTGCCTTGATGGGGACGGTGGCCTGGACGAGCGGTCCGATGGTCCCGTTGACCTGCTCGGTGATGGAGTGCCCGGCGAGGACGGGCGCGGTCGTCCCGACGAACCTCTTCCCGATCCGGTCCGGCCTGGGATGGGTGTAGCGGATCGCGTCGGTGTTCAGGACGACGATGAAGTCCACCTTCGACGCCTTGCGGGCCGCCTCAGCGCTGGGCTGCAGCACCGCGGTCGGGTCCGGGGCGCTGAGCGCCGCCCGGGTGCCCGGCGCGTTGGCGAAGGTCTCGGCCACGGCCAGCGACCGGTTGCGGGCCTCCTGGGTGCTGTCGTGCCGCACCTGGAGCACGAGGGCGACCACCGCGGCGACGACCAGGAGCAGCACGATGACGACTTGCAGCACGAAGACCTGTCCGGCGACGCTGCGCACGCCGAGTGCGGAGCGAAGCCCGCTGGACGGGCCGCGTCGGTGCTTGCCCTCGTGTGACCCACGCTGTTGGTGCGCTGTGCTGTGGCGGCGGGTCGACTGAGCCCGGGTTCGACCCAATAGTCCGACCATGTGCTATGTCTACACTGCCCGGCGGCTGGTGGCGAGGGGCGTCACCCACAGTGAGTGCCGGAAGTTCCGGCCGGGCGACCCTCCTGGGCGGGGCCTGCCGGGGCGGCGCTGCTCTCGCGGACAACTGGCGGCATCATGGATGCGTACCCCTTTTGTCTACTTTGTCGCTTCGGCGCGGGAGGCCTGCATGAAGACCGTGGACCGCTACCGGCTGACCTTCACCCATCCCGGACCCGACGCGCGCATGGTCGCGGACGAGGTGATCGTCGAACGGACGGAGGCCAAGGGTCCGGGCGGCCACCCCGTGTACAGCGATCCCACCGGCATCCTGCGCGCCGAGATCAGCCCGGCGGGCGAGGTGCGCATGCTGGCCAGCGGCGCCTACCAGACGCCGATCAATCCGGCCGCCGAACCGATCGCCTGATCCCGTCTCCCGTGGAGGCCGCACGGCCCGCCGACGGGAGGTCCAGCTCGAAGCGGAGCGCCGCACGGCCGTTGAGGACGAGGTCACCGGTGGGCAGGAAGCCCGTGCGTGCCAGCACGGCGCGGGAGGCCGCGTTGTCGAGGGTCGCGGCGGCCCGCAGGGTGCGCAGTCCGTACGCGGTCGCGGCCAGGCGGCAGACCTCCCGTACGGCGGCCGTGGCGAGTCCGCGCCCCGCCGCCCGCTCGGCGATCCGGTATCCGAGGTCCGCCGTGCCCTCCGTCGCGTCGACCAGGTTCACGCGGCCCAGCACCGCGCCGGCGTCGTCCACCACGAGGTGGAAGAAGCACACGCCGGCCGTCTGTTCGGCCAGTCGTTCGCGATGGAGGGCGTCGAAGCCCGTGAAGTAGGCGTCGCCCCGGTCGGGGATCGACGCGGCGAAGTACGCGCGGTTCTCCCGCTCGAACGCGAGCAGCGCGGCGGCGTGGTCCAGGCGGAGCGGTTCGAGGTGGGGCACCGGCCCATGCTAGGGATCCGTCCGGTGCGCGGCACCGGGTTTTTCTCGCCCGGCCCCGGCCCCTGCCTCGGCGTCGCGGTGGACGGGGCGGTCGGGCCGCGGCCGGCGTCAGGGTTCGACGATGTGCCGCAGATAGGCCCGCGGGTCGGCCAGGTAGTGGCGCCAGTGGTTCACGAGGTCCAGGTCCGCCCAGGCGGCTCTGCGCATGCCGTGGTCGCCGACCTCGACGATGTCCGCGCCCGGCAGTGCCGTCAGGAGAGGGGAGTGGGTGGCGCAGACGACCTGGCCGCCCTCCTTGGCCAGCCGGTCGACGTGGCCGATGAGTTCGAGGCACGAGGAGAAGGAGAGCGCGGCCTCCGGCTCGTCCAGGACGTAGAGGCCCGGCTGCGTGAACTTCCCCCGGAACGCGGCGAGGAAGCCCTCTCCGTGACTGACCGACTCGGGCGCGAATCCTTCCCTGCCGAGGGCGTCCAGCGCGGTCTCGGCCCGTAGGAAGAAGCCCTTGCGGGCCGCCCAACTGGCGGCCATGCGCCGTCCGCGGGGCGCCGCGTCGAACCGGATGCGCTCGCCGAGCACCGACTTCTCGCGCGCGGAGGCGTAGCGCCAGTCGTGCGAACCGCCGTAGGAGTCGAGGCCGAACCCCTCCGCGAGCGCTTCTACCAGCGTCGACTTCCCGGACCCGTTCTCCCCGACCAGGAAGGTCACCGGCGCCGTGAACCGCAGGCCCTCGTCGAGCAGTTGCCGGACACAGGGCACCGACCAGGGCCAGGCGGCCGGGTCGACGCAGTCGCGGGGGCCGTGCGCGGCGGGGAGATGGGCATACGCGCGTTCGACGATCACGAGACCGGTGTCACCCGTCGGCCGGCGGCCGTACGGGATCCACGGCGCGCGGGGCCGGCTCGCCCTCCGTGTCGATGTGCGGCAGGATCCGGTCGAGCCACCTCGGGGTCCACCAGGCGTGGGCGCCGAGCAGGGTCATCACGGCCGGAACGAGCAGCAGCCGCACCACGGTCGCGTCGATCAGCACGCTCACGGCGAGCCCGAGCCCGAGCATCTTGACGACGATGTTGTCGCTCAGGATGAAGGCGGCGAAGACGCTCACCATGATGAGGGCGGCACAGGTGATCACCCGGGCGGTGATCTCCAGGGCGTGCGCGACGCTCGCCTTGGCGTCGCCGGTGCGCAGCCAGGCCTCGTGGACCCGTGACAGCAGGAAGATCTCGTAGTCCATGCTGAGCCCGAAGATGATCGCGAACATCATCATCGGCACGTAGCTCTCGATGGGCACCTTGCCCGCCACCCCGAGCGAGGGTCCGCCCCAGCCCCACTGGAAGACGGCGACGACGACACCGTAGGAGGCGGCGATGGACAGGACGTTGAGGACCGCCGCCTTGAGCGCGACGAGCAGTCCGCGGAAGACGATCAGGATGATGATGAACGCGAGCGCGACGACCACGGCGATGATCAGCGGCAGCCGGCTCGCGACGATGTCACGGAAGTCGACCTGGGCCGCCGTGGTCCCGGTGACGTAGCCCTTGGCGGCGGTGCCGGACACGGCCTGCGGGAGCGTGTCGTCGACCAGGTGGTTCGTCAGGTCGGTGGTCACCTCGTTCTGCGGGGACTGCTGGGAGAAGACGGTGCCCACCAGCACGTCTCCGTCCTTCGTGGCGGTGAGCGGGGTGACGGTGGCCGCGCCGGGTACGCCGGTGAGGGCCTTCTTCGCGTTCGACGCCAGCGCCGAACGCTGGTCGGACGGCACGTCCGTCTGGTCGATGACCACGGTCAGCGGACCGTTGGAGCCGGGCCCGAAGGCGTCCGACATGATGTCGAACGCCCGTCGGTCCGTGAAGGACGTCGGGTCCGCGCCGTCCCCGATGTGGCCGAGCTGGATGGAGAACAGCGGGATGGCCAGCACCACCACCGTGACCAGGCCGCCGGTGAGGAACCACCAGGGGCGTCGCTCCACCCGCAGGGCGTAACGGTGCCAGGTGCCGTGCGCGGGCTGCCCGGGTTCGGCGTCCGTCTCCGCGACGGGCCTGCGCAGGTGGTAGCGGTCGATGTGCCGGCCGACGAGCCCGAGCAGGGCCGGGACGATGGTGAGGGCGCCGGCGACCGCCGAGACGACCGTGACGGCCGCCGCGAGGCCCAGCTTGCTGATGAAGGAGACGCCGGAGACGGACAGCCCCGCCAGGGCGATGATGACGGTGCAGCCCGAGACGAGGACGGCCCGACCGCTGGTCGCGGTCGCCCGTCCCGCCGCGTGGACCGGATCGGTGCCGTCGATGAGGTTCTGCCGGTGACGTGTGGTCAGGAACAGGGCGTAGTCGATGCCGACGCCGAGTCCGATCATGGTGGCGAGCGTCGGTGACACGGTCGCGAAGGTGAACGCGGCGGCCAGCAGCCCCAGACAGGCCAGGCCGCCGACCACGCTGATCAGCGCGGTCACCAGCGGCAGGCCCGCCGCGATCACACTGCCGAAGCCGACGAGAAGGACGACGATCGCCACCGCGAAGCCGATCGCCTCACTGAGCCGGTCGTTGGCCGCGGGGCGGGCCAGCTCACCCAACGGGCCGCCGTACTCGACGTCGACGCCGGCGGATCTCAGCGGCTTCACGGCGCTGTCGACCCCGTGGAGGTAGTCGTCGCCGAGGGTCGAGGGCTGCACGTCGAAGCGGACGGTGATGTACGCCGTCTTCCCGTCGTCGGACAGCGGCCCGACGTTCGGCTGCTGGGACTGGCCCGAGGACTGCGAACCCGGCGGCGGGAGCGGGTTCTGCGCCGACAGCACGTGCGGCAGCTTCTGCAGGTCGCCGACCGTCTGGCTCATCTGGGAACTCAGCGACGTCAGCGGCTTCTGCGTGTCCCGCAGGACGACCTGGCTGCTGTAGCCACCGGCCGCCGGGTCGTGCTCCTCGAGGACGTCCACGCCCTTCGTGGACTGCACTCCGGGAAGCGTGAAGTTGTCCGAGTACTCTCCGCCGAACGAGCGGTTCAGCACCTGCAGCGCGGCCAGGACCACCAGCCAGGCCACGATCACGATCACGAAGTGCCGGGCACACCACTCGCCCAGCCGCCGTAGCAGTCCGGGCCTGTTCCGCCCGCCCCCTGAAGTGGCCTGCGTCGCCGCCATGCGTTGCTCCCGGGGGAAGACGACCCTCCGACGCCCTCATTAAACGACGGGACGATCATCGCGGCCCGGCGAGAAGCGGGGCGTGGGGACGCCGTCGACGGGCGGCGGCACGCCGGGCGACAGGGTGTTCCCTCACCGCGGCGTAGGGATAACCCTCGATCGGCGGCGAGGCAATGTCATGCATCGGTCAACAGTGCAATCCTTCCCCCACCTGTACGGCGGGTCGCGTCCGACCTGCCCACGGTCGCGTTCCCGCACGCCCCTGCTCAGCTCGTCCCGGACAGCACATCCCGTCTGCCCGGTCTGTCACCGGCCGCCGACCGCGGCCGAAGCAGTAGGAGTACGAGTGAGACGTATCCCCCGTCAGGCGACCGCGGCCGGAGCCCTGGTGGCCACCGCCGCGTTCCTGGCCGTCGGCATACAGACGGTCCCGGCAGCCGCCAAGCCCGCCCCCCACACCAGCACCCTGCGCACCGGGGGACTGGAAACGAAGCTTTCCCCCGCCCAGCACACGGCCCTGCTGAAGAAGGCGTCTCAGCGGACGACGGACACCGCCGGTCTCCTCGGCCTCGGCCCGAAGGAGAAGCTGGTCGTCAAGGACGTCGTCAAGGACAACGACGGCACCCTGCACACCCGTTACGAGCGCACCTACGCCGGACTCCCCGTGCTCGGCGGCGACGTGGTCGTCCACACCCCGCCCGCCTCCCGGGCCACCGGAACGGTCGGCACGACCTTCAACAACAAGCACACCATCAAGGTCGCCACCACCACCGCGTCGTTCACCAAGGCCGCCGCAGGGGCCAAGGCACTGAAGGCGGCCAAGGCGCTCCAGGCGCAGAAGCCCGCCGCCGACAGCGCCCGCAAGGTCATCTGGGCCGGCACCGGCACCCCGCGTCTCGCCTGGGAGACCGTGGTCAGCGGCCTCCAGGACGACGGCACGCCGAGCAGGCTGCACGTCGTCACGGACGCGACCACCGGCAAGGAACTCAGCCGGTACGAGGGCGTCCAGACCGGCACCGGCAACACCCAGTACAGCGGCACCGTGACGCTGAACACCACGCTGTCCGGCTCGACGTACCAGCTGACCGACAGCACGCGCGGCGGCCACAAGACGTACAGCCTGAACAACGCCACGTCCGGGACCGGCACCCTGATGACGGACGCCGACGACACCTGGGGGACCGGGGCCGGCTCCAACACCCAGACCGCCGGCGCCGACGCGGCCTACGGCGCCCAGATGACCTGGGACTTCTACAAGAACACCTTCGGGCGCAGCGGCATCAAGAACAACGGCGTCGCGGCCTACTCCCGCGTCCACTACAGCTCGGCGTACGTCAACGCCTTCTGGGACGACAGCTGCTTCTGCATGACCTACGGCGACGGCTCCGGCGGCACCCACGCGCTGACCTCGCTGGACGTGGCGGGTCACGAGATGAGCCACGGTGTCACCTCCAACACCGCGGGCCTCGAGTACTCCGGGGAGTCCGGCGGTCTCAACGAGGCGACCTCCGACATCTTCGGCACCGGCGTCGAGTTCTACGCCGCGAACTCCTCCGACGTTGGCGACTACCTCATCGGCGAGAAGATCAACATCAACGGCGACGGCACGCCGCTGCGCTACATGGACAAGCCCAGCAAGGACGGCGGCTCAGCGGACAGCTGGTACTCCGGCGTCGGCAACCTGGACGTCCACTACTCCTCGGGCCCCGCGAACCACATGTTCTACCTGCTCTCCGAGGGCAGCGGCACCAAGGTCATCAACGGTGTCACCTACAACAGCCCGACCTCCGACGGTGTCGCCGTCGCCGGCATCGGCCGGGCCGCGGCCCTGCAGATCTGGTACAAGGCGCTGACGACGTACATGACGTCCAGCACCAACTACGCCAGTGCCCGCACCGCCGCGCTGAACGCCGCGACCGCGCTGTACGGCTCGGGCTCGGCCCAGTACGCCGGGGTGGCCAACGCCTTCGCCGGCATCAACGTCGGCAGCCACGTCACCCCGCCGACGAGCGGCGTGACCGTCACCAACCCGGGCAGCCAGTCGGCCACCGTCGGAACCGCGGTGAGCCTGCAGATCGCGGCGAGCAGCACCAACAGCGGCTCCCTCGGCTACGCCGCCTCCGGTCTGCCGGCCGGTCTGTCGATCAACAGCTCGACGGGCGCCGTCACCGGCACGCCGACGACCGCGGGGACGTACAGCACGACCGTCACCGTCACGGACAGCACCGGTGCCACCGGTACCGCGACGTTCACCTGGACGGTCAGCTCCTCGGGCGGCGGAGGCACCTGCACCGCCAAGCAGTTGCTCGGCAACCCGGGCTTCGAGTCCGGCAACACCACCTGGACCGCCAGCAGCGGCGTCATCACGACCGACACCGGCCAGGCGGCACACGGCGGCTCCTACAAGGCCTGGCTGGACGGCTACGGCTCGACCCACACCGACACGCTGTCCCAGTCGGTGGCCGTGCCGAGCGGCTGCAAGGCCACGCTGACGTTCTACCTGCACATCGACACGGCCGAGACGACCACCAGCACCGCGTACGACAAGCTCACGGTCACGGCCGGATCGACCACGCTGGCGACCTACTCGAACCTCAACAAGGCCACCGGCTACGTCCAGAAGACCTTCGACCTGTCCTCCTTCGCCGGCTCCACCGTCGCGCTGAAGTTCAGCGGCGTCGAGGACTCCTCGCTCCAGACCAGCTTCGTCGTCGACGACACCGCCCTGACGACCAGCTGACCGGCACCAACGGCACAGCCTGAACGACGGTGACCGCGCCGTGGGCCCTCCGCGAGGACGACCCACGGCGCGGTTCCCTGTCCCGCCCTACTCGAACCGTGACGGGTCGCCCGCCCCGAGCCGTACGATCTCGGGCTCCCCGGAGGAGAAGTCGACGACGGTCGTCGGCTCCGTACCGCAGTCGCCGGAGTCGATCACGGCGTCCACCACGTGATCGAGCCGGTCCTTGATCTCCCAGCCCTGGGTGAGCGGCTTGTCCTCCTCCGGCAGGAGCAGCGTGCTCGACAGCAGCGGTTCACCGAGCTCGGCGAGGATCGCCTGCGCGACGACGTGGTCGGGGATGCGCACGCCGACCGTCTTCTTCTTCGGGTGCAGCAGCCGGCGCGGGGCCTCCTTCGTCGCGGGCAGGATGAAGGTGTAGCTGCCCGGCGTCGCCGCCTTGACCGAGCGGAAGACCGCGTTGTCGATCCGTACGAAGGTTCCGAGCTGCGCGAAGTCCTCGCACATCAGGGTGAAGTGGTGCCGCTCGTCGAGCTGGCGGATCGAGCGGATGCGGTCGATGCCGTCCTTGTTGCCGAGCGCGCAGCCGAGCGCGAAGCAGGAGTCCGTCGGGTAGACGATCAGTCCACCGCTGCGGACGATCTCCACCGCCTGGCTGATGACGCGGCGCTGCGGGTTCTCGGGATGCACGTCGAAGTACTTGGCCATGCCTCCGAGCCTACGGGCTGTCCTGTCCTTGGCCGGGAGTCCCGCACCCCGCCCTCTCGCCGCACCCCTGCGCGGTCCGGTGCGGTCCGGTGCGGAACCGGTTTCTTTTCCCCGGTCACGGCTATGGGAACCTCGCGGTCGGCTCGCTACCCTCCGCGCATGATTTCCACGGTGGTCTGGGGTACCGGCAATGTCGGCCGCGCGGCCATCCGCGCTGTCGAAGCCCACCCGAAGCTGAAACTCGCGGCCGTGCTCGTCCACGCTCCCGGGAAGGTCGGCCGCGACGCGGGCGAACTCGCCGGGCTCGACCACGGCCTCGGCCTCGCCGCGACCGACGACATCGAGGCCGTCCTGGCTCAGGGCCCGGGGGCCGTGGTCTACGCGGCCTCGGGCGACATCCGGCCCGACGAGGCCCTCGCCGACATCGCCCGGGCGATCCGGGCCGGAGCCGTCGTCGTCACGCCCGCTCTCTATCCGCTCTACGACCAGCGCAACGCGCCGCCGGAGTTCCGGGAGCCGATGCTCGCCGCCATCGCGGACGGCGGCGGCTCCCTGTTCGTCTCCGGTGTCGACCCCGGCTGGGGCAACGACGTGCTGCCCCTGCTGATCAGCGGTCTCGGCACGACGGTCGACGCCATCCGCTGCCAGGAGATCTTCGACTACTCCACCTACGAACAGGAGGAGTCCGTCCGCCACCTGGTCGGCATGGGACAGCCGATGGACTACGAGCCGCTGATGCTCGCCCCGTCGATCCCGACGATGGTGTGGGGCGGCCAGATACGGCTGATGGCGCGCGCCCTCGGCGTCGAACTCGACGACATCCGCGAGACGTTGGAACGGCGTCCGCTCGCGACGACGGTGAGCACCCGCACGATGGGGGAGTTCGCGGCCGGCACGCAGGGCGCCGTGCGCTTCGAGGTGCAGGGGATCGTCGACGGCGAGGCCGTCATCGTCATCGAGCACGTCACCCGCATCCACGCGTCCTGCGCACCGGACTGGCCGACGCCGCCCGACGGCGACGGCGCCCATCGCGTGATCATCGAGGGCCGCCCGCGGATCGAGGTCACCGTCGAGGCGACGGACGAGGGCGAGAACCGGTCCGCGGGCGGCAACGCCACCGCGGTCGGCCGGCTGGTCGGCGCCGTCGACTGGCTGGTGGAAGCGGAGCCGGGCCTCTACGACGCACTCGACGTCCCGCTGCGTCCGGCAGTCGGCCGACTCGGAAGGAAGTGACGACCCATGACCATGCACATCGACATCCCCGAGGGCCAGGAGCCGATCGGGTACGTGTGGGGGGACATGGTCCCCGGCATCGGGATGGCGGCGGCGAACTTCTCGCTGTCGGTGTACGCCCACACGACGCTGGGGCTGCGCGAGTTCGAGGCGGCACGGCTGCGCGTCGCGCAGATCAACGGCTGCATGTTCTGCCTCGACTGGCGCACCGAGCGCGACGGTCTGAAGGTCGAGGAGGAGTTCGCGGACGCGGTGACCCGGTGGCGTACCACCGACGCGTTCGACGAGCGGACCAGACTGGCCGCCGAGTACGCCGAGCGGTACGCCCTGGACCACCACGGTCTGGACGATGAGTTCTGGGGCCGGATGACCGCCTGCTACAGCCAGCGGGAGATCGTGGAACTGAGCATGAGCATCGGCTCGTGGCTGGCGTTCGGCCGGCTCAACCACGTGCTGGGCCTCGACAGCGTGTGTGTGCTGCCGACGCACTGAGGCGACCACCGCACGGAGGAGACCCGGGCCGCTCGGGCGGCCCGGACCATCTCGGGCGGACGTCGGCCGATCCCAGGGGCGTGGCCGCCTAGAGGTCGGTGGCGATGATCTTCTCGATGTTCCGTTCGGCGAGCGCCGTGATGGTGACGAACGGGTTGACGCTGGTGTTGCCCGGGATGAGCGAGCCGTCGATGACGTACAGGCCCGAATATCCCGCCAGGCGGCCGTAGTTGTCGGTCGCCTTGTTGAGGACGGCGCCTCCGAGCGGGTGGTACGTGAGGTGGTCGCCCCAGATCTTGTACGTGCCGAAGAGGTCGGTCCGGTAGATCGTCCCCTCCTTCTTGTTGATCTTGTCGAAGATGGACTTCGCCATGTCGATGGCGGGCTGCTTCCAGGCCGTCTGCCAGTCCAGGTCCACGTTGCCGGTGGCCGCGTTCCAGCTGAACCGGGCGCGGTTGGGGTTCTTGGTGATGGACAGGTAGAACGACGCGAAGGTCTCGATGCCGGTGGGCAGGGGCGCGACCTCGGCGAACGCCCCGCCCGCGGCCCAGTTGTCGATGCCGCCGCAGGGGATGCTGGACTGGAGCGAACCGGTCGGGTCCCAGATGTGGTTGGCCCGGCCGCACATGACGTTGCCGTTGTCGCCCCAGCCCTGGCCGATCTCGCCGTTGAGGGAGGGCAGCGCGCCGGTCGCCTTCAGCTTGACCAGGAGCTTGCTGGTGCCGACGCTTCCGGCGGCGAAGAACACGCGGTCCGCGGTCACCGTCTTGGAGGCCGTCGCGTCGCCGTTGGTGTTGAGCTCGTCGATCAGCACGGTGTAGCCGCCGCCCGCTGCGGGGGAGACCGAAGTGACCTTGTGCAGCGGGGAGATGGTGACCCGTCCGGTCGCCCTGGCCTGGGCGAGGTAGGTCTTCTGCAGTGACTTCTTGCCGTAGTTGTTGCCGTAGAGGATCTCCGCGGCGAGTGCCGACTTGGGCGCGGTGCCGGCGGCCTCCTGCTTCATGTAGTCCCAGTCGTACACGTCGGGCACGAACACGAACGGGAAGCCGGAACGCTGGGCCTGTTTACGGCCGACCCGGGCGTACTGGTAGCAGTCGGTGGTGTCGAACCACGCCGGGTCCACCAGTCCCACGCCGAGATTCGTGTTGGCGCGCGGGTAGTACGTCGAGTACATCTCGTCGGCGTTCACGGACGGGAGGATGGCGCCGAAGTTCTCCCGCTTGGGGGTGACGGCCATGCCGCCGTTGACCAGGGAGCCGCCACCCACGCCGCGGCCCTGGTACACGATGATCTGCCCCATCTCCTCGGCGTCCAGGATCCCCGTGTAGCGCGGGATGGACCGGTCGATGGGGAAGCCGAGGAAGTTGCTCAGGGGCTGTTTGGTCTTGGTGCGCAGCCAGTACGAACGGTAGTCCGGGCTGGTCGTGTTGGCGAAGATCTTGCCGTCCGAGCCGGGGGTGTCCCAGGCCATGCCCATCTCGACCATCTGTACGTCGACGCCCGCCTGGGCGAGTCTCAGGGCGGCGACCGAGCCGCCGTATCCGGTGCCGATCACCAGGACGGGGACGTGTGCTCCGGAGGGGATGGCGGCGGCCGTGACGGTCGGCGCCGGGGCCGCTGCGGCGCGTCCGGCGAGACTCACGGCCCCAAGAATAGAACCTGTTCCAGCAATGAATCGTCGACGCGAGACACCTCTGGAATCCTGGCTGGACTGGTTGATGTCACTCATGTGACGCTCCTCACTCTGGGATGAGTGGGAACACGTTCTACTGTTACTGGCTTGTTAAGTCACTACATACCGGTTGGTAACTTGTGTCCGATCTTGGGTGGTCCGCCGGGGCCCGGTCCGTTCGCTCTTGACTTCACAAGACCCTTGCGCGAAATTTCTGACGCTGCATCAGAACCGGTACGGCGGGGGCCTGTCGGCCTCCGGAGCACGGAACGCCCCCACCTTCCCCCCGCCCTGCTGGAGCGATCTGCCATGTCCTCGAACACCGACCCCGCCAGACCTGCCGACTCCGCCCCCGCGCCCCGCCCGTCACGGCGCCGCGTGCTCGGCGCGGCCACGGGAACCGGACTCGCGCTCGCCACCGGACTCGCCACGGCCACCGGTGCCACGGCGGCGGACCTGCCCGCACTGGGCACGTACGACGTCGTCGTGGTCGGCTCCGGAGCGGCGGGCATGACCGCCGCCCTGACCGCCGCGAAACAGGGACTGACCTGCGTCGTCGTGGAGAAGGCTGCCACCTTCGGAGGTTCGGCCGCGCGCTCCGGCGCGGGTATCTGGATCCCCAACAACGAGGTGATCCTCGCCGCCGGGGTGCCTGACAACCCGGCGAAGGCCGCCGCCTACCTCGCGGCCGTCGTCGGCCCGGACGTCTCCGCCGACCGGCAGGCGGCCTTCCTCGGCCACGGGCCCGCGATGATCTCCTTCGTCCTGGCCAACAGCCCGCTGCGCTTCCGCTGGATGGAGGGGTACAGCGACTACTACCCCGAGCTGCCCGGCGGCCTTCCGGGCGGCCGCTCCATGGAGCCCGACCAGCTCGACGGGAACATCCTCGGCGCCGAACTCGCCCGGCTGAACCCGGCGTACATGGCCGTCCCGGCCGGCATGGTCGTCTTCAGCGCCGACTACAAGTGGCTCACCCTCGCCGCCGTGAGCGCGAAGGGCGCGGCTGTCGCCACGGCGTGCCTGGCCCGCGGGACCAAGGCCGCGCTGCTCGGGCAGAAACCGCTCACGATGGGCCAGTCCCTGGCGGCGGGCCTGCGTGCGGGACTGCTCGCCGCCCAGGTCCCGGTGTGGCTGAACACCCCGCTGTCCGACCTGTTCGTCGAGAACGGCGCCGTCACCGGCGCCGTCGTCACCCGGGACGGCGCGGCCGGCCTCGTACGGGCCAGGCGCGCCGTCGTCGTCGGCTCGGGCGGCTTCGAGCACAACGCCGCGATGCGCGCGCAGTACCAGCGGCAGCCCATCGGGACCGACTGGACGGTGGGGGCCAAGGAGAACACCGGTGACGGCATCCAGGCGGGGCGGCGAGCCGGAGCCGCGCTCGACCTCATGGACGACGCGTGGTGGGGCCCCGCGATCCCGCTCCCCGAGGAGCCCTACTTCTGCCTCGCCGAACGCACCCTGCCCGGCGGTCTGCTGGTGAACGCCGCCGGAGCGCGCTTCGTCAACGAGGCCGGGCCCTACAGCGACGTCGTACACACCATGTACGAGCGGAACGCGAACGCGCCGGACATCCCGGCCTGGCTGGTCGTCGACCAGAACTACCGCAACCGCTACCTGTTCAAGGACGTCGCGCCCACGTTCCCGTTCCCCGACTCCTGGTACACCTCCGGCGCCGCGTACAAGGAGTGGACCCTCGACGCCCTCGCCGGCCGGATCGGTGTCCCGGCCGCCGCCCTCCGCGCCACGGTCAACCGCTTCAACAGCCAGGCCCTGAACGGCAGGGACCCCGACTTCCACCGGGGTGACAGCACCTACGACCACTACTACACCGACCCCGCCGTCCGTCCCAACTCCTGTCTGGCCCCGCTGTGGCTGCCCCCGTTCCACGCCTTCAGGATCGTCCCGGGCGACCTCGGCACCAAGGGCGGCCTGCGCACGGACGCCCGCGCCCGCGTCCTGCGCCCCGACGGCACACCGATCCCCGGCCTGTACGCGGCGGGCAACGCCAGCGCGGCCGTCATGGGCCACAGCTACGCGGGCGCCGGCTCGACGATCGGCCCGGCGATGACGTTCGGCTACATCGCGGCACGGGACATCGCGGCGAACGCGGCACGCTGAGAGGGAACGGTATGGGCCGGCCGGTCCGGGGCCGGTCACGTCCGGTCGGGCGGCAGCGGTTCCAGTGCCAGCATCGTCACGTCGTCGCGGATCGAGGGACAGAAAGTGGTGAGGTCCTTCCAGACGCGTTCGGGGAGGGCGTTCGTGGGTTCGTCGGCGAGTGTGGTGAGGCGGTCCGGCAAGGGGTAGAAGGCGCCGGACGGGTCGCGGCTCTCGCTCACGCCGTCCGACGCCAGGAACAGCCGGTCGCCGGGCTCCAGTTCGACGGTGCGGCACTCGGGAGGGGCCAGATCGAAGAACCCCGTGCCGACAGGGGGCCCCGGCTCGCTGTCGAGTTCGAGGGCCTTCGTGCCGCGCAGCAGCAGCGGACGCGGATGTCCGCAGGACACCAGCCGCACGGCGTCCGCCGCGGGTGAGAACTCCAGCAGCAGCACGGTCGCGAACATCTCCGCGTGCTCGGCCCCCGACGAGTCCACGACCAGCCTGCGGTCGAGTCGCGCCGCGGCGTCGACGAGGTCGCGCTGGTCGAGGACGGTCTCCCGGAACGCCCCGAGGAGCGACGCGACCGTCCCCACCGCCGACAGTCCGTGTCCCTGTACGTCACCCATCACGGCCCGGACACCGAAGGGACCGTCGCGCACGTCGAAGAAGTCGCCGCCGACCAGCGTCTCCCGCTGCGCGGGGCGGTACAGACCCACGCAGCGCACCGGCCCGACCCGGTCGGGCAGCGGGGGCAGCACGGCGAGCTGGGCGGCCTCCGCCACCGACCGCACGGTGACCAGATGCTGTTCCCTGCGGCTGCGGACCAGGGACACCAGAACGCTGAGCAGGGCGATGAAGATGATGGTGAGGAGGTCGGCGTCGCCCGGCCGGTTGAGCTGAATGGCGGGGATGTTCAACAGGATCACGGTGACCAGCCCGAACGCCGCCGTCCCCACCGGCCCGTAGGACAGGACGGCGAGCGAGGGGATGGCGCCCAGCAGGAACCCGATGTCCAGCGCGTGACCGGTCGCGAGCTCGGCGACGCAGACGCCCACCAGCAGGGCGATCGGAAGCAGTCGTACCCAGCGCGGAGGGGGCGAGCCGCGCAGCCAGCCCCGGTCCGTACCGTCCCGCTCGCCGGGCGCGGCCTTCGTGGCCATGGCACTCCTCCTTATGCCACCACGCTCCTCCATTCCGGACGGCCGCGCATTCCGTCGGCCGGCCCGGGTGGGCAGTGCCGCCGGGCCGACGCGAAGCCCCGCCACCACGGGGATAGGGGGCGACGGGGCTCCACCCCTCGGGTGCCCGGCGTGGGGTGCTTCACCCGGGCGGTGCGGAATCGCACACCAATCCGCGGCCCCTTCGGCTGCGGATTACCGGTGATGGGCTGTGTGCCGGGAAAGGACTCCGAATGTCGCGTGGAATTCTCGCAGGTGCATTCCCGGCCGGGACGGAGCCCGGTCGCCCCGCGTTCATCGGTCGCTTCTCTTTCGCGTCCGTCTCCGGGGCGTCGTCATGAGAGACGACCCGCATCTGCTGATGGGTGCCTACGCGCTCGACGCGCTGGACCCCGCCGAACGAGCAGAGTTCGAGCGGCACCTGGGCTCCTGCCCGGTCTGCGCGACCGAGGCGGAGGAACTCCGAGAGACCGCGGCCCGCCTCGCCGCGGCCGCGACGGTGCGCCCGCGCGGGGAGTTCAGGCAGGACGTGCTGACGCGCGTCGAGGGAACACGACAGGTCCCGGCCCATGTGCTCCGGACGAGGATCCCGGCCCTCACCGGACGCTCGCACCGCGCCGCGCGATGGACCCTTGCGGCCTGCGTCGCCGCCGCCCTCGCGTTCGGCGGCGCGAGCGTCCTGCAGAACCAGCGGGCCGGTGCCGAACAGGCCCGGGCCGAACACCGACTGGCCCTCGTCACCGCACTGTTGGCCGCCCCGGACACACAGACCCAGTCCCTGCCGCTGTCCGGGGACGCCACCGCCCGTCTGGTCGTCTCGCACCAGGTGGACCGTGCCCTGTTCACCGCCGACACCGTTCCCTCACCGGGGCGGGGCCGCGTGTACGAACTCTGGTTCAACGACGCCGGGGTGATGCGGCCCGCCGGACTCGTCCGCGCCTCCGGCGACCCCGTCACCGTGGTCCTCGACGGCGACATCGGCGCGGCCTCGGGACTGGGCGTCACCGTCGAACCCGAACGAGGTTCGGCCCATCCCACGTCGACCCCCGTGGCGCTGCTCGGCTTCCGCGCGTGAGGGGCCGGCCCGGGACGACACGGTCGGTCGGACGGGCCCCACTGACGCGGCCGGGCGGAATTGGTCGTACGAGGTGAATTTCCCGTCCGGACCAATCCGCCGGGCCGTCGGAATCGGATTCCCCTCGTGATGACAGGACAGAAGGACCGGAATGCGCGGAAGAATTGGGTGCGCTACCCGCTCGGTGCGCTGAGCGGATTTCTCGCCGGATTCGCCGCCCTCGCCATGGCCGAACTGGTTTCCGCGCTCGTACGCCCCGAGGCGGGCCCGATCGTCGCCGTCGGGGGCGCCGCCATCGACCGCACGCCGCCCGCCGTGAAGGACTGGGCGATCCGGCATTTCGGTACGAACGACAAGCTCGTCCTCCAGCTGGGCATCCTGGTCGTCCTCGCCCTGTTCGCCGGCGTGCTCGGCGCGTTCGCCGTCCGCCACCGCCGTGCCGGGGCGGCGGGCGTGCTCCTCTTCGGTGTCATCGGCGGTGCCGCCGCGCTCAGCCGCCCCGACTCCACGAGCTGGACCGACGCCCTGCCGTCGGTGGTCGGAGCACTGTGCGGCGCGGCCCTCCTGTACGTGCTGGTCGGACGGCTCACCGTCACCCGACCAGCACCCTCCGCGCCGGACCCCCAGCCGGACGAGAACCACTCCACGGCGACCGGCGGAGCTGCCGCCCCGGCCGTCGCGTCGAGGGAGTCCGGCTGGGACCGGCGCGGATTCATCATCGCGGCCACCGCGGCGGCCGCTGCTTCGGCCGGAGCGGGAGCCCTGGGCCGTTCGCTGAACGGCGACCGTGGCCAGGACGCGGTCGCCTCACGCGACAAACTGGTGCTGCCGACCGCGTCCTCCCGGGCCAGGCCCATCCCGAGGGGGGCGCAGCTCCGCATCCCCGGGATCAGCCCCTTCGTGACACCGAACGGCGACTTCTACCGTGTCGACACGGCCCTGGTGGTCCCCAAGGTGGACGCGACCGCCTGGCGGCTGAAGATCCACGGCAAGGGCGTGACCCGCCCGATGACGTTCACGTTCGACGACCTGCTCCGGCGCGAGCTCATCGAGCGGAACGTCACGCTGACCTGCGTGTCCAACGAGGTCGGCGGGCCCTACGTCGGAAACGCCCGCTGGATCGGCGTGCGGCTCGCCGACCTCCTCGCCGAATGTGGTGTACGGCCGCCGTCCAAGGGCGGACCGGCCGATCAGCTGGTGGCCCGCTCGGTCGACGGCATGACGATCGGCAGTCCCGTGGACGACGTGATGGACGGCCGGGACGCGATGCTCGCCGTGGGCATGAACGGGCAGCCGCTGCCCTTCGAGCACGGCTTCCCGGTGCGGATGCTCGTCCCGGGCCTCTACGGCTACGTGTCGGCGTGCAAGTGGATCAAGGACATCGAGCTGACCACCTTCGACGCCTACGACCCGTACTGGGTGAAGCGGAAGTGGGCGCGCAGGGCGCCCATCAAGACCGAGTCCCGCATCGACACCCCGAAGCCCTTCGCGCGACCGAAGGCGGGCACCGTCATGGTCGCCGGTGTCGCCTGGGCCCAGCACCGGGGGATCGACAAGGTCGAGGTGCGGGTCGACGACGGCGCCTGGCAGGAGGCGCGTCTGGCCTCCGAGGACACCGTCGACACCTGGCGGCAGTGGTCCTTCCCCTGGCAGGCCACGAGCGGCGGGCACACCCTCACGGTCCGGGCCACCGACCGCACGGGCCGGGTGCAGACGGCCAAGCGCACCCAGACGATTCCGGACGGTGCCAGCGGCCGGCACTCCGTGGTCGTCACCGTCGACTGACCCACTCGACGTCCTGGTGGACCGCGGGGGCTCCGGGCGGCTACTGCGGACGGGTGTATTCGCGAACGGACAGTCACATGACCTGGAGTGCGGTTGTCCTACGGTCATGACGATCGGCCTCCTCCCGTACCAGTCGCTGACCGTGCCGTCCCATCCGCGCCGTCGCGACGGGAAGCCCCCTCTCCCGGCGCCCGAAGCACGGGCCCGGCTGCGCCGCCCCTGGCATCTGTCCGAACAGCAGGTCGCGACCGCGTTCGGGGTGACCCCGGCGACGGTCCGTTTCCTGGTTCAGGGCGGCACTCGGCACCTCACCCTGGTGTGTGCGGCCCGCCGCGATCCGCAGCCCCCGCAGCGAGGGCGCGTACCCCCGGGCCGCGTCGGCTCCGCACGAGGTCCCGGAGCGCCCGGCGAGCGCCCCGCCCGACCGGGTGGGCCCGGGATGCCACGGCCCGCCGTCCCGGGGCATGGTGGAGGGGTGATAGCGCTGGCCGTACTGTTCGCCCTGCTGGGAGCCGCCAGCAACGCCATGGGGACGGCGTTCCAGCGCAAGGCGGCCGCCCGCGTCCCCGAGGGCGGCGGACTGCGGCTCATCCTGGAGCTCGCGCACCAGCCCGCGTGGCTGATCGGCATCGCCGGCGTGGCCGGAGCGGCGCTCTTCCAGGCCCTCGCCCTGGTGAACGGACCCCTGTCCCTGGTCCAGCCCCTGTTCATCCTGGAGCTGCCGTTCGCCCTGATGATCGCCATTCCGCTGCTGCACCGCAGCCTCCCGGGCGCGGGATGGTGGGCCGTCGCGGGAGTGGTGGCCGGCCTCGGTCTGGTCCTCGTCGCCGCCGACCCGTCGGGAGCGGACACGTCCGCCCCCATGGCCCGCTGGATCCCGATGCTGATCCTGTGCCTCTCGGCGGTCGCCGTCGCCGTCGCGGTCTCGCGCCCCGGACGTCCGCCGCTGTTCCGCGCGGCCGTGCTGGGATCGGCCTCGGCCATCAGCAACGCCCTCACCGCCGCGCTCCTGAAGTCGGCCATGGGCACCCTCGAGGACGACGGCTTCGGCGCCTTCCTGAGCGTGTGGCAGACGTACGGATTCGTCGTGACCGGCATCGGCGCCGTCCTGCTGCTGGAGAACGCCCTCCAGGCGGGCCCGTTGGCCGCCTCGCAGCCCGCCCTCACGATCGGCGACGCCACGGTGAGCCTGTTCCTCGGCGTCTTCCTCTTCGGCGAGACGATCCGCACGGGCTGGTGGCTGCTCCCGGAACTGGCCGGGGCCGGCCTCGTCCTGTGGGGCGTCCTGCGGCTGACCCGCGTGGTGCCGCACGTGGGGGAACTCGCCCACTGACCAGCCACCGCGCGGTATGCGAGGCGCTCTCACGGTCAGGGCGCCCCGGAGATCGACGCGACGGCGTTCCGGCGGGCGGTTCCGGTCGCGTCAGCCGCCTGCGATGACCTCCGCGAGGAACCCGTCGAGGGAGACCCGCTCCTCCCCGGGAGCGACGATCCGGTGCGTCTCGTCCAGGAACGACAGGACCGCGGGAGCCCACCCGACGACCACCGCGTGCTGCCGCCCGCCGTCCGAGTGCGGGCGGCCGAAGAACTCCAGCCGCACCTCCCGCCAGCTGCCGGTGGCCCGCGGACCGATACGCACGTCGCCCTCACCCACCGGACGCTCGATCCCCTCGGCCAGCATCTCGCGGTCGAGCCGCCACCGGGCGAGCACCAGACCGTCGTGGCTGAAGGTCATGGTGACGGCGAACGGGTCGTCGGCGCGATACGCGAGATGAGCCATGACCGGGGAACGGCCCGTCGTCTCGGTGACGAGCTGCATGACGAGCGTTCGGCGCACGGATGTGATCAAGACGGGCCCCTGGGGAAGGACGGACGGAGACCTCCCTAGTACCCGCACCGGCCGCGCCATGCTGCTCCATCCGGGGGAAAGAAGCGCGGAAACTCGTGTGCATGCATCGCGGAGAGCGGGGCACCAGCATCCTGAGACAGCTTGAGGACGCCATCCCCCCTGGCGGACCCGAGCTTCGCGGCCCCGCAGGCAGTCACCCCCCCCGGCTGTCGGCGGGGCCGCCTCACTCTCCCGGTCCCGGACCGGCGCCCGTCAGCCGACGGAGTCCCCGGCCCCGTCGACTTCGTCCCCCGCCTGCTCCGCCCCGCCCCGGGGCCCTGCCTCCTCCACCTGGATACCGACGATGCAGGTGTCGTCGTCCGTGTCGGACCTGCTGTACGTCAGCAGCCGGTCGAGCTGGTGGTCCAGGGTCCGGGAGGTCGTACGCGCCGCCTGGAGCAGCTGGCGCAGCGACACCTCCACCGAGCGGTCGCGCCGCTCGATCAGACCGTCCGTGAACATCAACAGGGTGTCGTGGACGGCCAGTTGCACCTCGTCCTCTTCGAACGTCGCCTCGGGCACGGCGCCGAGCAGGATGCCCTTGATCAGAGGGAGCGGGGTGGCGTCCGCGTCACGGACCAGCACGGGCGGCAGATGCCCCGCCCGTGCCCAGCGGAGCACGCGGCGGCGCGGATCGTAGATCCCGCAGACGGCGGTGGCGGTGACCCCGCCGGTCAGATGGTGCGCCACGGCGTTGAGCCACGACAGCAGCTGACCCGGTCCGGCACCCGTCACGGCCAGTCCGCGCAGTGCGTTGCGCAGGACCACCATGCTGGTCGCGGCCTCTATGCCGTGCCCCGCCACGTCCCCGACACACAGCAGGACCAGACCGGAGGGCAGTACGACGGCGTCGTACCAGTCGCCGCCGACCAGTTGCTCGGTCTCCGCCGGCCGGTAGCGGACCGCCACGCCGAGCCCCGGCGCCCGCAGCGGAGCCTGGGTGGGCGGCATGATCGCGTGCTGCAGCTGGAGGGTCAGCCGGTTGCGTTCGTGGGCCTGCTGCTCGGTGTGCGCGAGCTGGTCGCGGGTGACGGCCAGCGCGACCTCGGTCCAGTGCTGGGCCGAGATGTCCTGGTAGGCGCCGCGGACCACGAACAGCCGGTCCTCGGCGTCGAGCACCGGCTCGGCCACCATCCGGATGTGCCGGGTGACCCCGTCGGGCCGCTGCAGGCGGAACGCGGCCGACGCGGGCCGCCGATGGTGCAGGACCGTACGCAGGAAGCGGCCGATGGTCACGGCGTCGTCCGGATGCGTGTGCGTGGACAGTTCCTCCAGCGGCACCGGGCCGACCGAGGGGGAGCGGCCGTACAGGTCGAAGAGCGTGTCGTTCCAGATGATCTCGCCGGTCAGCAGGTTCTCCTCGAACCCGCCGATCCTGCCGAGCCGTTGGGCGTGCTGGAGCAGACTCGCCAGCCGCGCGGTCTCGTCCTCGATGCGCCAGATGAACAGCAGCGCCCCGCCGTGCCGGCTGACGCTGATGTCGGCCACCGACGACAGCGGCACCTGGTCGACCAGCGCCGTCAGGTCCATCCGGCGAGCCCGGAACGGCTCCCCGGTCGCGTACACCCGCTCGATGCACTGGAACAGCTCGCTGTCCCCGGCGGCCATCGGGTAGGCCTCCAGCAGCAGCGCGCCCTGGACGGTTCCCCGGGGCCGCCCCGCCGGGTCGAGGAACCGGCTGTTCACATGGCGGATGCGGAAGTCCGCCAGTCGCCCCCGACCGTCCAGGTGCGGCACGAGCACGAGAGCGGGATCGTGCAACCCGTCGACCAGGTCGACCAGTTCGGCGACCTCGGTGGAGCCGCGCGCCTCCCGGTCCTCGCCCGGCGGCACGTGCGTCTCCAGCGTGTGCGAGCACAGCTCCGCCAGCGCCTCGACCTGACGCACGACCTGCGGGGGCTGGGGCGCCAGCGGGGACGGCCAGGCGATCTCGAGCACGCCGTGCACACGGCCCCCGGAACCGGCCGGGACGGCCACCCGTCCGCCGTCCGGCCGGTCCGCGTGCCCGATGGAAGGCAGCCCGGTGCCGGACAGCGAGGCGGCCCACTGGGTCGACCCCTCGGTCAGCGCGCGGCGCGCCATCGTCGCCACGCCCGGTGGCACGTAGCGCCAGCGTCTCGCCTCGTCGGCAGGGAACCCGGCGCTGCCCGCCAGCGACAGCGAACCGTCCGCGCCGGCCGCCCAGATGGCCACGGCGACGGCCCCGAGCGGCGACAGCGCGTGCTGGAGCAGGGAGTCGGCGACCGCCTGGGTGTCGTTCGCGGCCAGGGCGCCGCTCTCCGCGGCGCGCAGCCGCACGGCGGGGCTGTCGTCCTCGGAGGCGCGAGCCGCCGTGACGGCGAGGAAGGTGCTGGTCACCTCCGAAAGCCGGTCGTGCGCGGCCTGGTTGATGATCTCGACCGCGAGCTGCAGCCGCGGCACCCTCGCCTGCGCGGCCAACTCGGCCAGCTGACGGTCCGCTTGGGCGGGACCGCAGCTCAACCGCTCGACCAGGATGCCCTTGGCCAGCTCGATCAGCGCGCGCCCGTCGGCCTCCAGATGGGCCGCCCGTACCTCACGGCGCAGCCGCTCGACCGTGGCCGCCAGCCGGCCGACCGGAGACGGCCGGCCCGTGCCTGCGGATCCCACGGCCCGTTCCACCTGCGACGTCCCGGACACGTCGTCGCCGTCGGCGCCGGTTGACTCAGGACTGTTCACCGTGCGACTGCTCCTCGGCGGGGACGCCCGAAGGCGCGGGGGAGGGGCGCCGGAGCGGAGGGTTCCCCCGCCGCCCGGCCGCACCGGTCGGTGCCGAACGCCATGTCACTCTCCGAGCCAGCGGTGGACACAGGCGATCAGGTCGTTGGTGTCGACCGGCTTGGTGACATGGTCGCTGGCCCCCGACAGGAGGCTCTTCTCCCGGTCTCCCGGCATGGCCTTCGCGGTCACCGCGATGATCGGCAGGTCCGCGTACCGCGGCATCTTCCGGATCTCGGCCGTCGCCGCGTACCCGTCCATCTCGGGCATCATCACGTCCATCAGGATCAACGCGATCTCCGGCCGGGCCAGCAGTGTCTCGATGCCCTTCCTGCCGTTCTCCGCGTGCAGCACCTGGAAGCCGTGCAGTTCCAGAATGCCGCTGAGCGCGAAGAGGTTGCGGGCGTCGTCGTCGACGACCAGCACCGTACGGCCCCTGAACGCGTCGTCGATCGGCTGCGCGGGCTGCCGCCTCGCCTCCTCGGCGCGCACCAGCGGGACCACGTCGCCCGGCTGTTCCGCGGACAGGTGCAGGGCGATGCGCTCGCGCAACTCGTCCAGACTGGACAGGAACTCCAGGGAGCGGGCGCCGGAGCGGGACTGCAGCGCCTGTTCCTGAGCGAGGTCCACGCGGCTGCCGTTGTGGACGAGGACCGGCACGGTGGCGAGAGCCGAGTCGCCCTCGACGGCTTCGAGGAACCGGGCCGTCTCCCCACCCGGCGGGCCGAGTTCGAGGACGACGCAGTGCCAGGGCTCGGCGGCCAGCGCGCTCGCGGCCTCCTGCGCCCCGACGACGGTGACGACGTCGACGGACGCCCGCGCGTCGCCCTCGTCACGGCTGCGCGCCACGTCCCCGACCGCGCTCTCCGCGACCAGCGTCAGCAGACCCCGCGGCCGGTCCTCGACGACCAGCAGTCGGCGCCGGTGCGAACGGGCCGGACCGGCCGAACCGGCGATCGCGTGCCGGGGCTCCGCGGGCGCCAACGCGTCCGGGCCCCCCTCCGGCTTCCGGCCGCCCGCCAGCAGTGCTTCGAACTCGGGGCGGGCGACCGGCAGGAAGAGTGTGAACGTACTGCCCTGGCCCGGCACGCTGTCGACGGTGACCGCGCCGCCGAGCAGGTGGGCGATCTCCCGGGTGATGGAAAGACCGAGCCCGGTCCCGCCGTACTTGCGGCTCGTCGTGCCGTCCGCCTGCTGGAAGGCGCCGAAGATCGTCTCCAACTGCTGCTCGGGGATGCCGATGCCGGTGTCCTTGACCCGGAAGGCCGCCACGGTACCGCCGCGCCGGACGCCCGGCGGGATCTCCTGGTCCGCCGCGGGTTCGATCCGCAGCTCGACGCGCCCGCGTTCGGTGAACTTCACCGCGTTCGACAGCAGGTTGCGCAGCACCTGACGCAGCCGGGAGTCGTCGGTGAGGAGGTCGACGGGGGCGCCGGGAGCGGTGCTGACCGTGAAGTCCAGGCTCTTCTGCGACGTCATGGGGCGGAAGGTGGCCTCGACGTACTCCAGGAGCTGGCGCAGCGGCACCCGCTCCGGGGTGACGTCCATCTTGCCGGCCTCGACCTTGGACAGGTCGAGGATGTCGTTGATCAGCTGCAGCAGGTCGGAGCCCGCCGAGTGGATGATCCCGGCGTACTCGACCTGCTTCGGCGTGAGGTTGCGCGAAGGGTTCTGCGCCAGCAACTGGGCCAGGATGAGCAGGCTGTTGAGCGGGGTCCGCAGCTCGTGGCTCATGTTCGCGAGGAACTCGGACTTGTACTTCGAGGCCAGGGACAGCTGCTGCGCCCGCGCCTCCAGTTCCTGGCGGGCCTGCTCGATCTGCAGGTTCTTCGCCTCGATGTCCCGGTTCTGGGTCGCCAGCAGCGAGGCCTTGTCCTCCAGCTCCGCGTTGGACCGCTGGAGTTCGTCCTGCTGGACCTGCAACTCCTCCGAGCGTGCCTGGAGTTCGGCGGTCAGCCGCTGCGACTCGCCCAGCAGCTCGTCGGTGCGGGCGTTGGCGACGATGGTGCTGACGTTGACGCCGATGGTCTCCATCAGCTGTTCCAGGAAGGTCCGGTGGCCCTGCGTGAAGCGGGTCACCGAGGCCAGCTCGATGACGCCGAGCACCTGCTCCTCGACGACGATGGGGAGCACCACGAGAGCGGTCGGCGCCGTCCGTCCGAGGCCGGAGGAGATCGTGACGTAACCCGGGGGCACGTCGTCGACGGTGATGGCGCGGCGGCTGCGCGCGGCCTGACCGACGAGGGAACGGCCCAGCGGGATCCGGGTGGGGCGCCCGTCCTCGTCGGGGTAACCGTACGAGCCGACGAGGCGCAGCTCCGTCCCCTTCGCGGTCTCCTCGGCCAGGTAGAACGCGCCGTACTGCGCGGCGACCAGCGGGGTGAGTTCGTCCATGATGAGGTCGGCGACGACGTCCAGGTCGCGATAGCCCTGCATCAGGCCGGAGATCCGCGCCAGGTTCGTCTTGAGCCAGTCCTGCTCCTGGTTGGCGCGCGTGGTCTCACGCAGCGACTCCACCATGGAGTTGATGTTGTCCTTCAGGTCGGCGACCTCGCCCGAGGCCTCCACGGTGATGGAGCGGGTCAGGTCGCCCTCGGCGACGGCACTGGTGACCTCCGCGATGGCACGGACCTGGCGCGTGAGGTTGCCGGCGAGTTCGTTCACGTTCTCGGTCAGCCGCTTCCACGTGCCCGAGACGCCCTCCACCTCGGCCTGGCCGCCGAGCCGGCCCTCGCTGCCGACCTCACGGGCCACCCGGGTGACCTCCGCCGCGAACGCGGAGAGCTGGTCGACCATCGTGTTGATGGTCGTCTTGAGTTCGAGGATCTCGCCGCGCGCGTCGACGTCGATCTTCTTGGACAGGTCGCCCTTGGCCACGGCCGTCGTCACCAGGGCGATGTTGCGCACCTGTCCGGTGAGGTTGTTGGCCATCGAGTTGACGTTGTCGGTGAGGTCCTTCCAGGTGCCCGCCACGTTCGGCACGTGCGCCTGGCCGCCGAGACGCCCCTCGGTGCCGACCTCGCGGGCTACGCGGGTGACCTCGTCGGCGAACGCGGACAGCGTGTCGACCATTGTGTTGATGACGTCGGCCAGGGCGGCGACCTCGCCCTTCGCCTCCACGGTGATCTTCTGCGACAGGTCGCCGCGGGCCACGGCGGTGGCCACCTGCGCGATGGAGCGGACCTGGCCGGTCAGGTTCGACGCCATCACGTTGACGTTGTCGGTGAGGTCCTTCCAGGTGCCGGAGACGCCCCGCACGGTGGCCTGGCCGCCCAGGTTGCCGGCCGTGCCGACCTCGCGGGCCACCCGGGTCACCTCGTCGGCGAACGCGGACAACTGCTCGACCATCGTGTTGATGGTCTCCTTGAGTTCGAGGATCTCGCCGCGGGCGTCGACGGTGATCTTCTGCGACAGGTCGCCCTTCGCCACGGCGGTGGCCACCTGGGCGATCGAGCGGACCTGGGCGGTGAGGTTGCCCGCCATGAAGTTGACGGAGTCGGTCAGGTCCCGCCAGGTGCCCTTGACCCCCTTGACGTCGGCCTGACCGCCGAGGCGTCCGTCGGTGCCGACCTCGCGGGCCACGCGGGTGACCTCGTCGGCGAACGCGGACAGCTGGTCGACCATCGTGTTGATGGTGTTCTTGAGTTCGAGGATCTCGCCGCGGGCGTCGACGGTGATCTTCTGGGACAGGTCGCCCTGGGCCACCGCCGTCGTGACCTGGGCGACATTGCGCACCTGGGCGGTGAGGTTGCCGGCCATGAAGTTGACGGAGTCGGTGAGGTCGCGCCAGACACCTCCGACGCCGGGCACCTGGGCCTGGCCGCCGAGGCGTCCGTCGGTGCCGACCTCGCGGGCCACGCGGGTGACCTCGTCGGCGAACGCGGACAGCTGGTCGACCATCGTGTTGACGGTCTCCTTCAGCTGGAGGATCTCGCCGCGCGCGGGAACATCGATCTTCTGCGACAGATCGCCCTTGGCGACCGCCGTGGCCACCTGCGCGATGTCACGGACCTGGGTGGTGAGGTTGCCGGCCATGGCGTTGACGGAGTCGGTGAGGTCGGCCCACGTACCGGAGACGCCCGGCACCTCGGCCTGCCCGCCGAGCGTGCCCTCGGTGCCCACCTCCCGGGCCACCCGGGTGACTTCGCTGGTGAACACCGACAGCTGGTCGACCATGCCGTTGAACACGGTCGCGATGTCGCCGAGGAGACCGCCGGCCTCGTCGGGGAGCCGGGTGCCGAAGTCGCCGTCGCGGACGGCGGTGAGGCCGGCCAGCAACTGGCGCAACTCCTGTTCGCCCGGGGTCCGTACGGACGTCCCGCTCGCTGCCCTGGTCATGCCCACCCTCGTTCCGCTCCCCTGGAGTCCCGTGACACGGAACTCGGAACCACGCCGGGCCCACGGCGGCCCCCACACCTGTCCGTGGAAATTCCGGCGGATCGCGGGTCGTCCCGCCAAGAAAATACGCCGCAGGCTAACCCAGAACGCGGGTGGTGAACAAAGCGTGAGAGATAACTCTTCGGCAGCCGGAAAATGTTGCCGAGGACAGGAATAGGAGCGTGCGAAGGGGATACACAGGACCCTCTGCGTCCGCGGAGAGGGACCCGCACACGGCGAGGTCCCGCCGTCCACGCCGGACCGGAGTCCTGGCGCGGAACGACGGGACCGTCGAACCGGGTGTGAAGAGCGGGCGGGTCAGGCGACCGACGGGTCCAGCAGGCCCGTGCGCAGCCGCTTGATGATGCGGGTGATCAGCCGGGAGACGTGCATCTGCGAGATGCCGAGCTCCTCACCGATCTGGGCCTGGGTGCGCTCCTCGACGAAACGCATGTGGATGATGCGGCGCTGGCGGTCGTCCAGCTCGGCGATGAGCGGGGCCAGCGAGTTGAAGTCCTCGACCAGCTCCAGCGACGGGTCGTCCTCACCGAGGAAGTCCGCGAGCACGGCCTCGCCGTCGGCGCCGCCGTCGGCGGTGAGCGCGGCGTCGAGGGAGGAGGAGTTGTAGCCGTTCGACGCCTTGCGGGCCTCGATGACCTCTTCCTCGGAAAGGGACATCAGCTCGGAGAGCTCGCGCGTGGTCGGCGTGCGGCCGAGGCGGGTGCGCAGCTCCTCCGTCGCCTTGGCGAGCTCGACACGGGCCTCCTGCAGACGGCGCGGCACGTGCACGGCCCAGCTGGTGTCACGGAAGAAGCGCTTGATCTCACCGACGATGTAGGGCACGGCGAAGGAGGTGAACTCGACCTCGCGGGTCAGCTCGAAACGGTCGATGGCCTTGATCAGCCCGATCGTGCCGACCTGGACGATGTCCTCCATCTCGCCCTGGCTGCGGCTGCGGAAGCGCGCCGCCGCGTACCGGACGAGGGAGAGGTTCATCTCGATGAGGGTGTTGCGCGCGTACTGGTATTCGTGCGTGCCCTCTTCGAGCACCGTGAGGCGGTCGAAGAACTGCCGGGACAGTTCCCGCGCGTCCTTCGGGCTGACCTTCAGCGGCTCGGCGATCTGCGGGAGAGTGCTCTCCACCGTCGTCGCTGCCAGCTGCGCCGTGTGCGTTGCCTTCGCTGCCGTCACGGCTGTCATGCCGCCCACCCCAAATCGTCCGAAGGAATTGATGCCAGGGCCCGTCTGCCCCGCATCACACCAGTCATGCCACCCGACTCGAAACTTTCTTCAGATCCGTGTCCGGGGCGCCCCGACCGGCTCCGGGCCGGCGGACGTTCCGGCCGGTGGAACCGTTCGGATGCACTCCGACGGTATCAACGCTCGAACGGAGACCCGGACGGTTCCGGCGGGCAAAGCGGGGCAAGTGAGGACCAGGCACGGCCGATACGGCGCGGGCCACGCGGCGGGACCGGGTCGGCCGGGCCCCTGCCACGCAGAACGGTCGGCGAGGTGAGTCGGTGGAGATCGGGTGGGAGGAGGACGGCGCACGGACGGGACACCGCGGCGCACCGAAGGACCGGACCGGCCGTGCGAGCCACCTCCGGGAACCCGGGGGCCGGGTCGTGACGCCGACGGCACCGTGCGACGAACCCTTCGTCCACCCGGCGCTCCTCTATCGCGGCGACCGTGAGTACGTGGAGGCGACGACGCGCTTCGTCGCGGAGGGCGTAGCGGCGGCGGAACCGGTGGCGGTGGCCGTGCCGGGCCGCCGTCTGGACCTGATCCGACGCGAACTCGGGCCGCTCGGCGACGGCGTCCGCTGGATCGACATGACCCGGGACGGCAGGAACCCGGGCCGCATCATCCCCTCCGTGCTGCGGCGGTTCACCGACACCCACCGGGGGAGGCGGGTCCGGATCATCGGCGAACCCGTGTGGCACGGGCGTACGGCCGCGGAGTACCCGGCCTGCCTCCAGCACGAGGCCTTGATCAACCGGGCGTTCGACGGACATGACGTAACGATTCTCTGCCCGTACGACACGCGAGCCCTCTCCGACGAGGTGATCGCCGACGCGCACGCCACGCACCCCGTCGTCATCAGCGAGGGCCGGGAGCGTGTCAGCCCCGCCTTCGATCCGGACGCGGTGCTGGAGCGCTGCAACGAGACGCTGCGCCACCCGCCCGGAGCGGCCACCGTCCGCTTCGACGCGGAACGCCTGCCGGCCGCCCGCGACTTCGCGACGAGCGAGGCCCGGGAGCGCGGAATGACACCGGCCCGCCTCCAGGACCTGGCCCTTGTCGTCGCGGAACTCACGACCAACAGCGTCGTGCACGGCGGTGGCTCGGGGACCCTGCGGATCTGGGCCGAGAGCGAGCAGATCGTGTGCGAGGTACAGGACGGGGGACGGCTGAGCGATCCGCTGGCCGGCCGCCGCCCGCTGCGCCCCGAGCAGATCGGCGGCCGCGGCCTGTTCCTCGTGCACGTCGTCTCGGACCTCGTCCGCGTCCACACGGGGACCTCCGGTACGACCGTACGAAGCTGCATCGCGCGCGGCTGAGCCGAGGAAACCAGGACGGCCCGAGACACAGGAGGGCCTGGGACATGGGGACGCCAGGAGGCCCGGACCGTTTCCGGTCCGGGCCTCCTGGCGTCGACTGCGCGCGCGCTCGCTCCCGTCGCTACCGGGCGGCCGAGCGCGCGGCGTCCTGCTCCGTGTGGGCGTCGCCCTGCGACAGGGAACCGCCTGAGCTCTCCAGGTGCGCGCGGACGAACCACTGGAACTGTTCGAGCGAGCGCAGCTGCTCGATGAGCAGGTCCTCGGTGACCGGGTCGATCTTGCCGACCTCGGAGACGGCCGCGCGGTGGTCCTCGACGACGCCCGTGTAGACCAGGTCGAGGGCGCCGAGGTGGGCGATGGCGTCGGCGCGGCCGATGCTGTAGTCGTCCCAGGTCCGCTCCGCGACGAGGGCGCCCGGCGTACCGTGCGGCACGCCGCCCAGCGCCGAGATCCGCTCGGCGGCGTCGTCGGCCATCTCACGGACGCGGTCCACCTGGGGATCGAGCATTTCGTGGACGGCGATGAAATGCGGGCCCACCACATTCCAGTGAATGTGCTTCAGCGTCAGGGAAAGATCGTTGAGAGCGTGCAGGCGCTTGCCCAGCACGTCGATGATCCGGCCGCCGTCGTGCGTGCTGATGCCGGGGACGGTGTACTTCGGTGTCGTGGAAGTCGCCATGTTCCATTCCTTCCGCACAGGTTTCTCGCGGTTTTCTACAGAAGTTGTCAGGGGATTCGCAGACGTCCGCCGTCCTGGCGGTTCCGGTGCGACAGCCTGCGGTACCAGCGGCCACGAGGGCCACGGGACGTGCCCGGAGTTTCGAGTGCCCGAGTTCCTCCAGGGCACACCTGTGCCGTACACCGATCCGGTGCGACGGGACACCGCCACGGAGAAAGTGTTGAGCCAAAGAGGTTGTGTGGGGCCGCTGTTGTGAATGAATCGGCCGCCACCGGGCACACGGTCGGAAAATAGAGAGAGGAACCCTCGCCGTGCTCGTGCCCGACCCGAAGGTTGTCCGGAGACTGCTGACGCGTTACGCGTCTCTGAAGATCGCCTATGCCGAGAAGGAGACGCTGGAGACGGCGCGTCGGCTGGAGGACGTCACGTACACCCTGTGCGTGATGACGGGGAAGACCGGTGTCCACGACGCCGTCGTCGCGGCCGACGCCATGCTCGCGGCCGGCGGCAACGGGCGCGAGACCGGCAAGAGCGCGCTGGTGGGGAACGGTGGACCGACCGCCGCCGCGGCGAAGGGCCTGACGACCGTCCCCGCGCCGATGGCGCGGACGCACACGGAGGCCGGGGCGTTGACCGGCCAGGGCGTGGGCGTTCCCGCCCCGCGCGTTTGATGATCGCCTGACACGAGGTGGGGCGGACCCCAGGCCGCGTCGACCACCGACACCAACCAGGACGGCCAAGGCGACGACGTAGCCGACCCGTACTTCGC
>NZ_JBEZHO010000047.1:0-71971 GCF_040650615.1 Streptomyces sp. NPDC048643 | reverse complement strand
TGTTCGTCCAGGGCGCCGTCTGGAACATCGACTCCTTCGACCAGTGGGGCGTCGAACTCGGCAAGGTCCTCGCCAAGCGCATCGAACCCGCCCTCACGGAGGGCGCCGAGGTGCCGGGTCTGGACGAGTCGACCAAGGCGCTGGTCGCCACGTACCGGGAGCTGCGCGGGCGTTGAGCCCACGGGCCGCCATGAGGGCGCGGGAAGCGGGCGGCGAAAGTCTGCCCGTTTCCCCGTCCGGCCGCGTCCGACTGGACAGGGCCGGCTGGACAGGAGAGTGAAAGCCGAACGCCGGAGAAGCGGGAAGTCGCTTCTCCGGCGTTCGGCGTTCGTACCGGTCAGGCGGAGGCCGGCGGGTACAGAGAACGCGGCAGCTGGGAGGCGGCCGCCGCGTCCAGCAGCCACAGGGTGCGGGAGCGGCCCTGGGCCCCCGCCGCCGGAGCCTGGATCTCACCCGCGCCGGACAGGGCGATGGCGGCCGCCTCCGCCTTGTCCTCGCCCGCCGCGAGCAGCCACACCTCGCGGGCGGAGCGGATCGCGGGCAGGGTCAGCGAGATACGGGTCGGCGGCGGCTTGGGCGCGCCGTGCACGCCGACCACCGTCCGCTCCGTCTCCCGCACCGCGGGCAGCTCCGGGAAGAGCGAGGCGACGTGGGTGTCCGGGCCGACACCGAGCATCAGGACGTCGAACTCCGGCACCGTGCCGTGGTTCTCGGGTCCCGCTGCCTTGGCCAGCTCGGCCGCGTACGCCTCCGCCGCCGCCTCGACGTCGTCGCCGTGGGGACCGTCGGACGTGGGCATCGGGTGGACCCGTGCCGCGTCCAGCGGAACCGCGTCGAGGAGGGCCGCGCGGGCCTGCGTGTCATTGCGGTCGGGGTCGCCCTCGGGGAGGTAGCGCTCGTCGCCCCACCACAGGTCGAGGCGTCCCCAGTCGACGGCGTCCCGGGCGGGCTGGGAGGCGAGCGCGGCGAGGAGGCCGTTGCCGTTGCGCCCGCCGGTGAGCACGATCGAGGCGTATCCGCGCGAGGCCTGCGCGTCCACGATCTTCGTGATCAGCCGGGCCGCCGCGGCCTGGGCCATCAGTTCCTTGTCGCGGTGGACGACGAGTTGGGGAGTGTTCACTCGGCGGCCGCCTTCTTCGCCGGAGCCTTCTTCGCGGCGGTCTTCTTCGCCGCGGAGCCCGACGTCGCCTTCTTCGCCGTGGACGAAGCGGCCGTCTTCTTCGCCGCCGGAGCCGCGGTGGACTTCTTGGTGGCCGGAGCGGTCTTCGTGGCCGTCGTCGTCCCGCCCGAGGAGGTCTCCTCGGCGGCGGCTGCCTCCGCGTTCAGCCGGTCCACGCCGTAGCGCAGCGCCGAGGCGTAGGTGTCGTCCGGGTCGAGGCGGCGCAGCTCCTCCGCCATCAGCTCGGCCGTCTCACGGCGCTTGAGCGCCACCGCACGGTCGGGCTGGCCCTCGATGGAGAGGGTGGCGAGGGAGCCGTCGGCGCGGTCCAGGACGATCGGGCCGCAGCTGGTGTCCATCCGCACCGCGGTGAGACCCGGGCCTGCGGACAGCGAGCGCTTGACGGGGACGTGCAGCCGGTCCGCGAGCCACATCGCCAGCAGCTCGCAGCTCGGGTTGAACTCCTCGCCCTCCACCTCGACCGCGGCCACGTCGCACACGACCTGGTCCAGGGCCGCGGCCAGCATCGAACGCCAGGGCGTGATGCGGGTCCACGACAGGTCGGTGTCGCCGGGGGCGTAGGCGTCGGCTCGTGCGTTGAGCTCCCGGACCGGGGACTCTGCCGCGTAGGTGTCGGTCACGCGGCGCTGGGCGAGCGCGCCGAGCGGGTCCTTCGCCGGGTCGAGCGGCGCGTTCACCGGCCACCAGGCGACGACGGGCGCGTCCGGCAGCAGCAGCGGCAGCACGACCGACTGGGCGTGGTTGAGGACCTCGCCGTACAGACGCAGCACCACCGTCTCGCCGGTGCCCGCCTCCGCTCCGAGCCGCACCTCGGCGTCGAGGCGCGACTTCGTGCGGTCGCGGGGCGAACGGGAGACCCTCTTGATGACCACGAGGATGCGGGAGGGGTGCTCCCGCGAGGCGTCGTTGGCGGCCTTCAGGGCGTCGTAGGCGTTCTCCTCGTCGGTGACGATGACGAGGGTGAGCACCATGCCGACGGCCGGGGCGCCGATTTCGCGGCGGCCCTGCACGAGCGCCTTGTTGATCTTGCTGGCCGTGGTGTCCGTGAGGTCGATCTTCATGGGCGACGCCAGCTCCGTCCGTCTCGTTCGAGCATCTCGTCCGCCTCGACGGGGCCCCAGGTGCCCGACGGGTACTGCGCGGGCTTGCCGTGCTTGTCCCAGTACTGCTCGATCGGGTCGAGGATCTTCCAGGACAGCTCGACCTCCTCGGTGCGCGGGAAGAGGTTCGAGTCACCGAGCAGGACGTCGAGGATCAGCCGTTCGTACGCCTCCGGGCTGGACTCGGTGAACGACTCGCCGTAGGCGAAGTCCATCGAGACGTCCCGGATCTCCATGGAGGTGCCGGGCACCTTGGAGCCGAAGCGGACCGTGACGCCCTCGTCGGGCTGGACGCGGAAGACGATCGCGTTCTGGCCCAGCTCCTCGGTCGCCGTGTGGTCGAAGGGGGAGTGCGGGGCGCGCTGGAAGACGACCGCGATCTCGGTGACGCGGCGGCCGAGGCGCTTGCCGGTGCGCAGGTAGAAGGGGACGCCCGCCCAGCGGCGGTTGTCCACCTCGACCTTGATCGCGGCGAACGTGTCGGTCTTCGACTTGGGGTCGATGCCGTCTTCCTGGAGGTAGCCGACGACCTTCTCGCCGCCCTGCCAACCGGCCGCGTACTGGCCGCGGACCGTGTCCTTGCCCAGGTCCTTGGGCAGCTTGGCGGCGCCGAGCACCTTGGTCTTCTCCGCGGCGAGCGCGTCCGCGTCGAAGGAGGAGGGCTCCTCCATCGCGGTCAGCGCCATCAGCTGGAGGAGGTGGTTCTGGATGACGTCACGGGCGGCGCCGATGCCGTCGTAGTAGCCGGCCCGGCCGCCGATGCCGATGTCCTCGGCCATGGTGATCTGCACGTGGTCGACGAAGGACCGGTTCCAGATCGGCTCGAACATCGTGTTGGCGAAGCGGAGCGCCAGGATGTTCTGGACGGTCTCCTTGCCGAGATAGTGGTCGATACGGAAGACCTGGTCCGGGGCGAAGACCTCGTGCACGATCGCGTTGAGGTCCTCGGCCGACTTGAGGTCGTGACCGAAGGGCTTCTCGATGACCGCGCGCCGCCAGGAGCCGTTCGACTGGTCGGCCAGCTTGTGCTTCTTCAGCTGCTTGATGACCACCGGGAACGCGGACGGCGGCACCGACAGGTAGAAGGCGAAGTTGCCGCCCGTGCCCTGCGCCTTGTCCAGCTCGTCGATGGTGGAACGCAGCCGGTCGAAGGCCTCGTCGTCGTCGAAGGTGCCCTGGACGAAGCGCATGCCCTGCACGAGCTGCTGCCAGACCTCCTCGCGGAACGGCGTGCGCGCGTGTTCCTTGACCGCGTCGTGCACCTCCTGCGCGAAGTCCTCGTTGGCCCACTCGCGCCGGGCGAAGCCGACGAGGGAGAAGCCCGGCGGCAGCAGACCCCGGTTGGCTAGGTCGTACACCGCGGGCATCAGCTTTTTACGTGACAAATCGCCCGTGACGCCGAAGATGACCAGGCCCGACGGCCCCGCGATACGCGGGAGCCGTCGGTCTGCGGGGTCACGCAGCGGATTGCTGCTCGACAAGGTTTCAGCCCTCCGAAGGGGCGAGGCGCTTGAGTTCCGCCTCGGTCGACTTGAGCAGGTCGTTCCAGGCCGCCTCGAACTTCTCGACGCCCTCGTCCTCGAGGAGCTGGACCACGTCGTCGTAGGCGATCCCGAGCTTCTCGACGGCGTCGATCTCGGCACGGGACTGGTCGTACGTACCGGCGACGGTGTTGCCGGTGATCCGGCCGTGGTCGTCGGTGGCCTCCAGCGTGGCCTCCGGCATGGTGTTCACGGTGTTGGGCGCGACCAGCTCGTCGACGTACAGGGTGTCCTTGTACGCCGGGTCCTTGACGCCGGTCGAGGCCCACAGCGGACGCTGCTTGTTGGCCTGCGCCTTGTCCAGGGCGGCCCAGCGGTCCGAGGAGAAGACCGACTCGTACGCCTCGTAGGCGAGCCGGGCGTTCGCCAGGGCCGCCTTGCCGCGGGCGGCCTTCGCCTCGGGGGTGCCGAGGGCGTCGAGCCGCTTGTCGATCTCGGTGTCCACGCGGGACACGAAGAAGGACGCCACGGAGTGGATCTTCGACAGGTCCAGGCCGCGCTCCTTGGCCTTCTCCAGACCGGCCAGGTAGGCGTCCATGACCTCGCGGTAGCGCTCCAGCGAGAAGATCAGCGTCACGTTGACGCTGATACCGAGGCCGATGACCTCGGTGATCGCCGGCAGACCCGCCTTGGTGGCCGGGATCTTGATCAGGGTGTTGGGACGGTCCACCAGCCAGGCGAGCTGCTTGGCCTCGGCGACGGTCGCGTGGGTGTTGTGCGCCAGGCGCGGGTCGACCTCGATCGAGACCCGGCCGTCCTGGCCGCCCGTCGCGTCGAAGACGGGACGCAGGATGTCGGCGGCGTCACGGACGTCCACCGTCGTGATCATGCGGATGGCTTCCTCGACGGTGACCTTGCGGGCCGCGAGGTCGGACAGCTGCTGGTCGTAGCCGTCGCCCTGGGAGATCGCCTTCTGGAAGATCGACGGGTTGGTGGTGACGCCCACGACGTGCTGCTGGTCGATCAGTTCCGCGAGGTTGCCGGACGTGATCCGCTTGCGGGACAGGTCGTCCAGCCAGATCGCGACGCCTTCCTCGGAGAGGCGCTTGAGTGCGTCTGTCATGGAAATTGCATCTCCTACGTGTCGTATGTCGGCGTCAGCGCTGGGCTGCCGCGATCGATTCACGGGCGGCGTCGGCGACGTGCTCGGCAGTAAAGCCGAACTCGGCGAACAGCGTCTTGGCGTCCGCCGAAGCGCCGAAGTGCTCCAGCGAAACAATCCGTCCGGCGTCCCCGACGAAGCGGTGCCAGGTGAGACCGATACCGGCCTCCACCGAGACGCGCGCCTTCACCGACGGCGGCAGGACTGTGTCCCGGTACCCCTGGTCCTGCTCGTCGAACCACTCCACGCACGGCATGGACACGACCCGCGTGGGGATGCCCGCGGCCTGGAGCCGCTCACGCGCCTCCACGGCCACGTGCACCTCGGAGCCGGTGCCGATGAGGATGACCTCCGGCGTGCCGCCCTCGGCCTCGAACAGCACGTATCCGCCCTTGGCGGCGTCCTCGTTCGCGTCGTACGTCGGCACGCCCTGACGGGTCAGCGCCAGGCCGTGCGGAGCACCCTTGCCGTACACCTTCGTGTAGCGCTTGAGGATCTCGCGCCAGGCGATCGTCGTCTCGTTCGCGTCCGCGGGACGGACCACGTTCAGGCCCGGGATGGCACGCAGCGAGGCGAGGTGCTCGACCGGCTGGTGGGTGGGGCCGTCCTCACCGAGGCCGATCGAGTCGTGCGTCCACACGTACGTGACCGGCAGGTGCATCAGGGCCGACAGGCGGACCGAGTTGCGCATGTAGTCGGAGAACACCAGGAAGGTGCCGCCGTAGACACGCGTGTTGCCGTGCAGCGTGATGCCGTTCATCTCCGCGGCCATGGAGTGCTCGCGGATGCCGAAGTGGATCGTGCGGCCGTACGGGTCGGCCTCCGGGAGCGGGTTGTCCGCCGGGAGGAACGAGCTGTTCTTGTCGATCGTGGTGTTGTTCGAGCCGGCCAGGTCGGCGGAGCCGCCCCACAGCTCGGGGATGACCGGGCCGAGGGCCTGCAGCACCTTGCCGGACGCGGCACGGGTGGCGACGCTCTTGCCCGTCTCGAACGAGGGGAGGTGCTGCTCCCAGCCGGCGGGCAGCTCGGTCGCGGCGATGCGGTCGTACTCGGCGGCGCGCTCCGGGCTGGCGGTGCGCCAGGCGGCGTAGCCCTTCTCCCACTCGGCACGGGCCTCGCGGCCGCGGTCGAGGGCCTGGCGCGTGTGCGCGAGGACCTCGTCGGCGACGTCGAAGGACTTCTCCGGGTCGAAGCCGAGGACGCGCTTGGTGGCCGCGACCTCGTCGTCGCCGAGCGCCGAGCCGTGCGCGGCCTCGGTGTTCTGCGCGTTCGGCGCGGGCCAGGCGATGATCGAGCGCATCGCGATGAACGACGGCCGGTCCGTCACCTTCTTCGCGGCCTCGATGGCGTCGAAGAGGGCGTTCGGGTCGAGGTCGCCGTCCGGCTTCGGGGCGACCCGCTGGACGTGCCAGCCGTACGCCTCGTAGCGCTTGACGGTGTCCTCGGAGACCGCGGTCTCCGTGTCGCCCTCGATCGAGATGTGGTTGTCGTCCCACAGCAGGATCAGGTTGCCGAGCTGCTGGTGCCCGGCCATGGAGGACGCCTCCGCGGAGATGCCCTCCTGGAGGCAGCCATCGCCGGCGATCGCGTAGATGAAGTGGTCGAACGGGGACTCGCCCTGCGCGGTGTCCGGGTCGAACAGGCCGCGCTCGTAGCGGGAGGCCATCGCCATGCCCACGGCGTTGGCGACACCCTGGCCGAGGGGACCGGTCGTGGTCTCCACCCCGGGGGTGTGCCCGTACTCCGGGTGACCGGGCGTCCTGCTGCCCCAGGTCCGGAAGGCTTCGAGGTCCGCCAGCTCCAGGCCGAACCCGGCGAGGTAGAGCTGGGTGTAGAGGGTCAGGGACGAGTGGCCCGCGGACAGCACGAAGCGGTCACGCCCCACCCAGTCGGGGTCCGCCGGGTCATGCCGCATCACCTTCTGGAAGAGGGTGTACGCGACGGGCGCGAGGCTCATGGCCGTACCGGGATGGCCGTTTCCGACCTTCTGTACGGCATCGGCGGCCAGGACGCGGGCGGTGTCGACAGCCCGCTGGTCCAATGCGGTCCACTCGAGGTCTGTGGTGGTCGGCTTGGTGCTCACCCTGGGTCAGGGCTCCTCTCCACATGTCACACATGTCGAATTGCCGGTGCACTGGGCGCCCCGGCCGTTGTCGAGCCTACCCCCGTAAGTACGTGCGTTTTTTCGAGTCATTCCAGACTGCCGGGACTCTTCGGGATCCGCCTCCCGACTGGGCCGTTCCGTGTTCGACACGTGAATACGGAGCCGCTCGTCCGAGTGCTCAATCGAGTGGTGACGGGCTCTTCCAGCGGCACCTCCCAACACGAGCGCACCCCCGCGAATGCCGGGGTCTGGGCAACGTCTACAGTGGCGTGGTACGCGCGAGCCTTTACGGGGAGTTCACACCCCGGGGCTTGCTGGGATGTCTCTGTCAGGGGTGTGCGTGACGGCCGTCGAATCCCGTCCAGCCGGTGTGCTCGGGACGAGCAGCAGCCGGGGTCAGCGGCCATTCGGGGCCCGTGTCAAGGCGTTCGTGGCGCTGACGAAGCCGCGGATCATCGAACTGCTGCTGATCACCACCGTTCCAGTGATGTTCTTGGCCCAGCAGGGCGTACCCGACCTGAAGCTGGTGCTCCTCACCTGCCTCGGCGGCTACCTCTCCGCGGGCGGGGCCAACGCGCTCAACATGTACATCGACCGCGACATCGACGCCCTCATGGAGCGGACCTCGCAGCGCCCGCTGGTCACCGGGATGGTCAGCCCCCGCGAGTGCCTCGCCTTCGGCCTGTCGCTGGCCGTCGTCTCGACGCTGCTGTTCGGCCTCACCGTCAACTGGCTGTCCGCCTGGCTGTCGCTCGGGGCGCTCCTCTTCTACGTCGTCGTCTACACGATGATCCTCAAGCGCCGTACGTCGCAGAACATCGTGTGGGGCGGCATCGCCGGCTGTCTGCCCGTGCTCATCGGCTGGTCGTCGGTCACCGACTCCCTGTCCTGGGCGCCGGTCATCCTCTTCCTCGTCATGTTCTTCTGGACGCCGCCGCACTACTGGCCGTTGTCCATGAAGGTGAAGGACGACTACGCACGCGTGGGCGTCCCGATGCTGCCGGTCGTCGCCAGCAACAAGGTCGTCGCCCGCCAGATCGTCATCTACAGCTGGGTGATGGTCGCGGTCTCGCTGCTGCTCACCCCGCTCGGCTACACCGGCTGGTTCTACACCGTGGTCGCGCTCGGCGCGGGCGGGTTCTGGCTGTGGGAGGCCCACGGCCTGCAGAACCGGGCCAAGGCCGAGGTCGCGGGCGCCAAGCTCAAGGAGATGCGGCTCTTCCACTGGTCGATCACCTACGTGTCGATCCTCTTCGTCGCCGTCGCCGTGGACCCCTTCCTGCGGTAGGCACACCTTCTCCGGCCGACGGGCGGGGTGCGTGGTCAAGCCCACGCACCCCGCCCGTCGCCGTTTGATCTACCCGTCGGTAGCATCCTGCCCATGGCAGACACCGAGCAGATCGACGAGACCCCCGGCACCGCCCAGGACCCCAAGGCCGAGCGCGTGGCCGCCCGGCTCGGACGCGAGATCGACGCCTTCGCCAAGGCGCACGGCGGCGCCGAGGCGCAGATCGCGTACATCGGCGAGCGCGGCGCCCGCATCGTGCTCGTCGGCGAGGACGGCGGCTGGGGCGACCTCGTGGCGCCGAGCGTCGCCGTCGCGCAGGACGCCGTGAAGAAGGCCGGCGTCACCGTGCACGAGGCGTTCGACGGGGAGTTCGCGGCCAAGGTGAGGACGGGCCCGTACGAGTGGAAGCGCATGGCCGGCATCCAGCTCGGCGGACCCTCCAACGGCTGACCCGTCACCCGTCGCACGGACGGCCGACAACCGTCGGCTGTTCGCACGGGGTGTGCGCGACCAACACCTGACACCCGCTTCACCCGTTAGGACCTGAAAAGGAACGGTCCAGTCGCGGGGAGTCCGGATGATCGAAACGCCGTCCCTGGTGGACCAGTACTGCCACGGCGTACTGCGGACGGAGCTGGGCCTCGGCACGTTCGAGGCCCACCTCGCCAGAACCGAGGGGCCACCGGCCCCCGGAACCACCTTCTTCGACACCCAGACCGGCTTCGCCGTGCGCCGCTGGTGCCCGCCCCTGCTCGGCCTGGAGCCGCACTGCACGCCGGCCCGCTATCTGGCCCGACGCCGCGAACTCGGCGTCCTCGAATCGGGCCGCAGGCTGCTGCGCGGCAGCGGCATCACCACGTATCTCGTCGACACCGGACTGCCCGGCGACCTGACCGGGCCGGGTGAGATGGCCTCCACCGGAGCGGCCGGGGCGCACGAGATCGTCCGCCTCGAACTGCTCGCCGAGCAGGTCGCCGACACCTCAGGAACCGTCGAGTCCTTTCTCGCCAACCTCGCCGAGTCCGTCCACGGAGCCGCCGCCAACGCCGTCGCCTTCACCTCGGTCGCCGGGGTGCGGCACGGCCTGGCGCTCGCGCCCGAACCACCGGGACCCGGCGAGGTCCGCGGGGCGGCGGGCCGCTGGCTGGCCGCCCGCCGGGTGGGCGGACCGCTCTCCGATCCCGTCCTGCTGCGCCATCTGCTGTGGATCGCGGTCGCCTCGGGACTGCCGCTGCAACTGCACGCCGGACTCGGCGAGCCCGGGCTGCGCATCGACCGCACCGATCCCGTCCTGCTCACCGACTTCGCCCGCGCCACCGCGGGACTCGGCACCGACCTGGTCCTGCTGCACGGCTACCCGTACCACCGGCACGCGGCGCACCTCGCCGGGGTCTTCCCGCACGTGTACGCCGACCTGGGGGCCGCGCTGGTCCGCACCGGAGCACGGGCGGCGGCGGTCCTCGCCGAGATCCTCGAACTGGCCCCCTTCGGCAAGCTGCTCTTCTCCAGCGGCGCCCACGGCCTGCCCGAACTCCACGTCATCGGTGCCCGCCTCTTCCGCGAGGCACTGGCCCGGGTCCTCGGCACCTGGGTCGCCGAGGGGGCCTGGTCGCTGGCCGACGCCCAGCGTGTCGCGGGCCTGATCGCCGCGGGGAACGCCCGGCGGGTGTACGCCGTGGAGTGAGACCGGGGCCCGGCTCCGGCTCCGCGCGGGGAACGGCGCCCTTCACCGGGGCGCCCCCCGGGCCCAGACTGTTCGGATGACCGACGACGCCACGGCCCGACTGCTCGACCGGTTTCTCGACAGGCTGGGCGCCCTGGACCCGGTCGCCGTCTGGGCGCACGGCTCACTGGCCGGCGGCGACTACCGCGAGGGGCGCAGCGACCTCGATCTGATCGCCGTCCTGGAGGAGGACCCCTTCCGGCTGCCCACCGCCCGCGCGCTGGTCGGGCTGCACCGCCGGCTCCGGGCCGAGGAGCCACTGGCCCGCAAGCTGCACTGCAGCTACCTGACACCCGCGACGACCGCCGACGCCGAACGATCGCATCTGACCTGGGCTCACGACGGCCCGATGAGGCGGCCGGTCACCCCGGTCACCCGCTGCGAGCTGCACACCTTCGGCCGCGTCCTGCACGGCACACCCCCGCAGGGACTGCTGCCGCCCGTTCCCGTGAGCGAGCTGCGGGCCTTCGTCGTCCGGGACCAGAAGGAGTTCTGGCGTCCCGCCGTGGACAAGGCCCGGTTGTGGCGGCAGGACGTGTGGGTCGACCTGGGCACGATCACGCACGCACGGGCGACGGTGACACTGCGGGAGGGGCGGCTGATCACCAAGCGGGAGGCGCTCGACCTGCTCCCCGGACTCGGGGCGCCCGAGGACGTCGTCGACGACATCACGGGGCGCCGCTACGGGGAGCCCGCCGCGACCGACCCGGCCTGGGCGGACCGCCGGGCCGAACGCACGAGAGGCTACCTGGGGCCCGCCATCGACTCGCTGGTGGCGGCCCACGCCACCGCTACGCGCGCGTGAGGGCCGATTCCGTCGCCGGGCCCGGGACGTCCGCCACGATCTCCGGTCGTTCGCGCAGGGCCAGCAGGACGCGCATGACCCCGATCCACACCAGGCAGGAGCCGAACATGTGGAGGGCGACCAGGGCCTCGGGCAGGTCGGTGAAGTACTGCACGTAGCCGATGACGCCCTGGGACAGCAGGATCAGGAACAGGTCCCGGGTGCGGTGGAGCGGACCGCGCGGCGCGTCGACCGCCTTGAGGACGAACCAGAGGGCGAACGTCAGGGTCACGACGATCCACGCCAGCACGGCGTGCAGCTTGGCGACGTTCTCCCAGCTGACGTGCATCCGGTCGACCTCGCTCGAGTCGCCCGCGTGCGGACCCGCACCGGTGACGACCGTGCCGACCGCGATCAGCAGGACGGCCGCGACGACCAGGAACCACACGAGCTGCTGCACCGACCTGCCGACCAGCGGACGCGGCTCACCGTCGCCCTCGCGGGTGCGCTGCCACATGAGCGCGGCGACGGTGATCAGGGCGGTGGAGAGCAGGAAGTGGGCGGCGACCGTGTAGGGGTTCAGGCCGACCAGGACGACGATGCCGCCGAGCACCGCGTTGCTCATGACGATCCAGAACTGCGCCCAGCCGAGCCGGGTCAGGCCGCGTCGCCACGGCTTCTGCGAGCGGGCGGCGATGATCGCCCACCCGACGGCCGCGCACAGCACGTACGTCAGCATGCGGTTGCCGAACTCGATGGCGCCGTGGAAGCCCATCTCGCTGGTCGCGGTGAGCGAGTCGTCGGTGCACTTGGGCCAGGTCGGGCAGCCGAGGCCCGAACCGGTGAGCCGGACGGCACCGCCGGTGACCACGATGACGACCGACATGACGAGCGCGGCGAGCGCCGCGCGCCGCACCGTGCGGGTCGTCGGGGTCCAGCGTTCGGCGATGAAGGCGAGCGGGTTGCGCACCGCGCTGAGGGCGTCGGCTCGGGTCAGGTTCGGCACGCGCACCATCGTAGGGGGCCGCTTGTGCACGCTTTCACGAGGGTCCGGTTCACGGGAGTGCACCCGATTACTCCCAGCGGAAGAACTTCCCGGCCGCGCCGAGCCCCACGACCGCCCAGACGGCCAGGATCCCGAGGTCGGCCCAGGGCATCGAGGCGCCGTGCTGGAGCACGTCCCGCAGTCCGTCGGAGAGCGCCGAGATGGGCAGCAGGCCCAGGACGTCCTGGACGCCGGCCGGGAACTTGTCCATCGGCACGATCACCCCGCCGCCCACCAGGAACAGCAGGAACACCAGGTTGGCCGCGGCCAGCGTCGCCTCGGCCCTGAGCGTGCCCGCCATCAGCAGACCGAGCCCTGAGAAAGCGGCCGTGCCGAGGACCAGCAGGAGGACCACGGCGAGCGGGTTGCCGTGCGGCGACCAGCCCAGCGCGAAGGCGATCACGGTCAGCAGGATCACCTGGAGGATCTCCGTGACCAGTACCGCGGCCGTCTTGGCGGTCATCAGGCCCCAGCGGGGGAGCGGGGAGGCCGCCAGCCGCTTCAGGACGCCGTAGCGCCGCTCGAAGCCCGTGGCGATCGCCTGTCCGGTGAACGCCGTCGACATCACGGCGAGCGCCAGGACGCCCGGCGTGAGGAAGTCGACCGCCTCCCCGGCGCCGGTGTCGACGATGTCGACCGTGCTGAACAGCACGAGCAGCAGGGTCGGGATGATCACCGTGAGGAGGAGCTGCTCGCCGTTGCGGAGCAGCATCCTCGTCTCCAGCGCGGCCTGCGCGCCGATCATCCGCGGCAGCGGTGAGGCCCCCGGCTTCGGGGTGTACGTACCGGCGGTGGTCACGAACGCAGCTCCTTGCCGGTCAGTTCCAGAAAGACGTCCTCCAGGGTGTGGCGTTCGACCGAGATCTTCTCCGGCATCACACCGTGCTGGGCGCACCAGGACGTCACCGTCGCCAGCAGCTGGGGGTCCACCTTGCCGCCGACCCGGTAGGCGCCCGGGGTCAGCTCGGCCGCCGTGCAGTCCGCCGGGAGTGCCTTGAGCAGGGAGCCCACGTCGAGTCCGGGCCGGCCGCCGAAGCGCAGGGTGTTCTCGGCGCCCCCGCGGCACAGCGCCTCGGGCGGGCCCTGGGCGATGACCCTGCCGGCGTCGATGATCGCGACGTCGTCGGCGAGCTGCTCGGCCTCGTCCATGTAGTGCGTGGTGAGGATGACGGAGACGCCGTCCGACCGCAGGTCGCGCACGAGGTCCCAGGTGGCGCGGCGGGCCTGCGGGTCGAGGCCCGCGGTCGGCTCGTCGAGGAAGACCAGCTCGGGCCGCCCGACGACCGCCATGGCGAGCGCGAGGCGCTGCTGCTGCCCGCCCGACAGCCGTCGGTACGTCGTCCGCCCGCAGCTCTCCAGGCCGAGCCGCTCGATGAGCGCGTCCACGTCGAGGGGGTGGGCGTGCAGCTTGGCGACGTGGCGGAGCATCTCGTCCGCGCGGGCGCCCGAGTAGACGCCGCCGGACTGGAGCATCACGCCGATGCGGGTGTGCAACTGCCCGGACTGACGCACCGGGTCGAGGCCGAGGACGCGCACCGTGCCGGAGTCGGGTCGCCGGTATCCCTCGCAGGTCTCGACGGTGGTCGTCTTGCCGGCGCCGTTGGGTCCGAGTACGGCGGTGACACCCGCCGAGGCCACCAGGTCGAGGCCGTCCACCGCGGTCTTCGTGCCGTACCGCTTCACCAGGGCCTGGACCTGGACCACGGGCTCGCTTCGCATGAGGCGCAAGTCTAGGGACGCCGCCGCGCCTCGGAACCGCCGGGGGCGGAGGCCACCTCGACGTACAGGTCCCGCGGCCGGTGCAGGGGGAGCCACCGCTCCGCGTACGCCACCGCGTCGGCCACCGGGAACAGCCGTGCGGTGGCCGCGCCCACGGTGCCCCGGACGACCGGACGGTCCCGTTCGAAGTCGGCGCCCAGCTCCGCGAACATCTCGGAGGTGATCGACACCTCGCGCACGGTCCGCCAGCCCTCGGGCGACGGGCGTCCGACCTCGACGACGGGGGAGGGCACCCGGTACTCGGCCAGGTGGAAGGTGGTGCACGTGTCGTAGCCCGCGCCGAGGAGCAGGACCCGGGCGCCGCCGGACTCCAGGCGCGCCAGCGGGCTGCGCTCGCCGAGCCGGCAGTCGGGGGCGTGCCCCTCGACGATCCGCGCCGCGCCCGGGCCCAGTGCCGCGAACGAGGTCTCCGGGTGGGCGCTGCGCAGGGCGCCGGGCCAGGTCCGGACGGTCTCGGGTATCACCCCGACGCCGCAGGAGGGTGTCACCCGGGGGTCGTAGACGGGCATGGTCGCCCGGATGGTCGGCCACCAGTCCTCGGGAACCGGCGGATTCCTCCACAGAGCCGGGTCCGAGAGGTCGCCGGACTGCGTCGGGACCACCAGGGTTCCGTCCGGACCGAGCACGTCGAGCAGTCCCTGGACGAGGGCGACGGGTCCGCCGTTGACCCATCCGAGGGAACTGAGGGAGGAGTGCACGAGGAGCGTCTCGCCCGTGCGTACGCCGAGGGTGCGCAGGTCCGCGGCCAGGGTGTCCCGGGTGACGAGTGGGCCGGTCGGAGGGGGTGTCGACATGGTTCCGGAGTCTCCCCGAGACGTGGTCCCGGCGCCACCGAATTGATCGATCAAAGATCGTTTGCGCAGGTCAGCTTAGGTATACCTAAGTGACGCAGCGCACCGTCCACTGTGTGGCGGCGGGTTGTCAGGCTCTGAGGAATTACGCAACAATGGTGTTGTGAAATACGTTGGCGAGGCTCGGGAGACCCCCACGGGGGCCCCGCAGGAGGAACTCGCGACCGGAGAGCGCTCGACGCGCAACCGGGTCGCGCGATCCATCCTGGACCACGGCCCGTCGACCGTGACGGACCTCGCGGGCCGACTGGGACTCACCCAGGCCGCCGTGCGCCGTCACCTCGACGCGCTCGTCGCCGACGACGTCGTGCAACCGCGCGAGCAGCGGGTCTACGGAGCGCGCACGCGCGGCCGCCCCGCCAAGGTGTTCGCCCTGACCGACTGCGGCCGGGACGCCTTCGACCAGTCCTACGACAAGCTCGCCGAGGACGCCCTGCGCTGGATCGCCGAGCGCGAGGGCGGAGACGAGGCCGTCCTGTCCTTCGCCCGCGCCCGGATCGCCGCGCAGGCCGAGGCCTACCGCGAGGTCGTCGAGGCCGCGCCGCCCGAAGAGCGCACCGAAGCCCTGGCCAGGGCCCTGAGCGCCGACGGGTACGCTGCTACGGCGCGCAGCGCACCGGTCGGGGAGCAGCTCTGCCAGCACCACTGCCCGGTCGCTCATGTCGCCGAGCGGTTCCCGCAGCTGTGCGAGGCGGAGACGGAGTTCTTCTCCCAGCTGCTCGGCACGCACGTCCAGCGGCTGGCCACCATCGCCCACGGCGACGGGGTGTGCACGACGTTCATCCCCAAGATTTCCCACACAGCTCACAACGCATCTGCAAGCACGGCCGGGAGGAACCCCGCATGACGCTCCCCACGGAGACTGCTCACCCCGAACTCGAGGGCCTGGGCAAGTACGAATACGGCTGGGCCGACTCCGACACAGCCGGCGCCTCTGCCAAGCGCGGCATCAACGAGGACGTCGTCCGTGACATCTCCGGGAAGAAGAGCGAGCCGGAGTGGATGACCAAGCTCCGCCTCAAGGGCCTGCGCCTCTTCGAGAAGAAGCCCATGCCCAACTGGGGTTCTGACCTGTCGGGCATCGACTTCGACAACATCAAGTACTTCGTGCGCTCCACGGAGAAGCAGGCGGAGTCCTGGGAGGACCTGCCCGAGGACATCAAGAACACGTACGACAAGCTCGGCATCCCCGAGGCGGAGAAGCAGCGCCTCGTCGCCGGTGTCGCCGCGCAGTACGAGTCCGAGGTCGTCTACCACCAGATCCGCGAGGACCTGGAGGAGCAGGGCGTCATCTTCCTGGACACCGACACCGCTCTCAAGCAGCACCCGGAGCTCTTCAAGGAGTACTTCGGCACGGTCATCCCGGTCGGTGACAACAAGTTCGCCTCGCTGAACACGGCCGTGTGGTCCGGCGGTTCCTTCATCTACGTGCCGAAGGGCGTGCACGTCGAGATCCCGCTCCAGGCCTACTTCCGTATCAACACGGAGAACATGGGCCAGTTCGAGCGGACGCTGATCATCGTCGACGAGGACGCCTACGTCCACTACGTCGAGGGCTGCACGGCGCCGATCTACAAGTCGGACTCCCTGCACTCCGCGGTGGTCGAGATCATCGTGAAGAAGGGCGCCCGCTGCCGCTACACGACCATCCAGAACTGGTCGAACAACGTCTACAACCTGGTCACCAAGCGCGCCGTGGCGTACGAGGGCGCGACCATGGAGTGGATCGACGGCAACATCGGCTCCAAGGTCACCATGAAGTACCCGGCCGTCTACCTGATGGGCGAGCACGCCAAGGGCGAGACGCTGTCCATCGCCTTCGCGGGCGAGGGCCAGCACCAGGACGCCGGCTCCAAGATGGTCCACATGGCGCCGAACACCTCCTCGAACATCGTGTCGAAGTCGGTGGCGCGCGGTGGCGGCCGTACGTCCTACCGCGGTCTCGTCGAGATCGGCGAGGGCGCCCACGGCTCCAAGTCGAACGTGCTGTGCGACGCGCTGCTCGTCGACACCATCTCCCGCTCGGACACCTACCCCTACGTGGACGTCCGCGAGGACGACGTGTCCATGGGCCACGAGGCGACCGTCTCCAAGGTCTCCGAGGACCAGCTCTTCTACCTGATGAGCCGTGGTCTGACGGAGTTCGAGGCGATGGCGATGATCGTGCGCGGCTTCGTCGAGCCGATCGCCAAGGAGCTCCCCATGGAGTACGCCCTGGAACTCAACCGGCTGATCGAGCTGCAGATGGAGGGCTCGGTCGGCTGACCCGCCGACCCCTCCCGGCAGCCGCCGGCCCGCCCCTCCGGGCGGGCCGTGGATCGCAACTGACGTAGGAAGAGAGCAGACCGACAGCCATGGCTGAGGCTCAGAACATCCCGGTGGGCAGCACGACCGCCGGCCAGATCGCGGTGGCCGCCGAGTCGACCGTCGCCACGCGCATGAGCGCGCCCCCCTCCTTCGACGTGGCGGACTTCCCCGTCCCCCACGGCCGCGAGGAGGAGTGGCGGTTCACCCCGCTGGAGCGCCTGCGCGGGCTGCACGACGGCACCGCGGTCGCCACCGACGGCGCCGTGAAGGTCGCCATCGGCACCCCCGACGGCGTCACCGTGGAGACCGTCGGCCGCGACGACGAGCGGCTCGGCAGGGCGGGCGCCCCCGTGGACCGCGTGGCCGCGCAGGCCTACGCGTCCTTCGACAGGGCCTCCGTCGTGACCGTCCCCAAGGAGACGGTCCTCACCGAGCCGATCCGCATCGTCGTGCACGGCGAGGGCGGCACCGCCTACGGTCACCAGGTCATCGAGCTGGGAGCCTTCGCGGAGGCCGTCGTCGTCATCGACCACACCGGTGACGCGGTCCTCGCCGCCAACGTCGACTACATCCTCGGCGACGGCGCCAAGCTGACGGTCGTCTCCGTCCAGGACTGGGACGACAAGGCCGTGCACGTGGGCCAGCACAACGCCCTCATCGGCCGTGACGCGACCTTCAAGTCGTTCGTGCTCACCTTCGGTGGCGACCTCGTCCGGCTGCACCCGCGGATCGCCTACGCCGGCACCGGCGGCGAGGCCGAGCTGTTCGGCCTCTACTTCACCGACGCCGGCCAGCACCAGGAGCACCGTCTCCTGGTCGACCACAACACCCCGCACTGCAAGTCCAACGTCATGTACAAGGGCGCGCTGCAGGGTGAGGGCGCCCACGCGGTGTGGATCGGCGACGTCCTCATCGAGGCCGCCGCCGAAGGCACCGACACCTACGAGATGAACCGCAACCTGGTTCTGACCGACGGTGCCCGGGTCGACTCCGTGCCGAACCTGGAGATCGAGACCGGCGAGATCGTCGGCGCCGGCCACGCCTCCGCGACCGGCCGCTTCGACGACGAGCAGCTCTTCTACCTGATGGCCCGCGGCATCCCGGCCGAGGACGCCCGCCGTCTGGTGGTCCGCGGCTTCTTCGCCGAACTGGTCCAGCAGATCGGCGTCGACGACATCGAAGAGCGCCTTCTCGCGAAGATCGACGAGGAGCTGGAGGCGTCGCTCTGATGCCCGGCACCTTCGTGCGCGTCTGTGGGCTGAGCGAGCTGGAGGAGGACACCCCGAAGCGGGTGGAACTCGACGGCACGCCGGTCTCGGTCGTGAGGACCGAGGGGGAGGTGTTCGCGATCAACGACATCTGCTCGCACGCGAACGTCTCGCTCTCCGAGGGCGAGGTGGAGGACTGTCAGATCGAGTGCTGGCTGCACGGTTCCGCCTTCGACCTCCGCACCGGCAAGCCGTCCGGCCTTCCCGCGACGCGCCCCGTCCCCGTATACCCCGTACAGATCGAAGGGGACGACGTGCTCGTCTCCCTCAACCAGGAGTCCTGAGGAACCCATGGCAACGCTTGAAATCCACGACCTGCACGTCACCGTCGAGGCCGACAACGCCACGAAGGAGATCCTCAAGGGCGTCGACCTGACCGTGAAGCAGGGCGAGACCCACGCCATCATGGGCCCCAACGGCTCGGGCAAGTCGACCCTCGCCTACTCGCTCGCGGGCCACCCCAAGTACACGATCACCAGCGGCACCGTCACGCTCGACGGCGAGGACGTCCTGGAGATGTCCGTCGACGAGCGCGCCCGCGCCGGCCTGTTCCTGGCGATGCAGTACCCGGTCGAGATCCCCGGCGTCTCCGTCTCCAACTTCCTGCGCACCTCCGCCACCGCCGTCCGCGGCGAGGCCCCCAAGCTGCGGACGTGGGTGAAGGAGGTCAAGGAGACCATGGAGCGTCTCTCCATGGACCCGGCCTTCGCCGAGCGCAACGTCAACGAGGGCTTCTCCGGCGGTGAGAAGAAGCGCCACGAGATCCTTCAGCTGGAGCTGCTCAAGCCGAAGATCGCGATCCTCGACGAGACCGACTCCGGCCTCGACGTCGACGCCCTGCGCGTCGTCTCCGAGGGCGTGAACCGCGTGCGCGAGTCCGGCGAGGTGGGCACGCTGCTCATCACCCACTACACGCGCATCCTGCGCTACATCAAGCCCGACTTCGTCCACGTCTTCTCCGGCGGCCGCATCGTCGAGTCCGGCGGCGCCGAGCTCGCGGACAAGCTGGAGAACGAGGGCTACGAGTCGTACGCACTCGACGCGAAGGGTGGCGTATCCGCGTGACACAGCTGCCGGGCCTCCTCGACACCGAGGCGATCCGCAAGGACTTCCCCATCCTGGACCGACAGGTCCACGACGGCCGGAAGCTCGTGTACCTGGACAACGCGGCGACCTCGCAGAAGCCGCGCCAGGTCCTGGACGCCCTCAACGAGTACTACGAGCGCTACAACGCCAACGTCCACCGCGGTGTGCATGTGCTCGCCGAGGAGGCCACGGCGCTGTACGAGGGCGCGCGCGACAAGGTCGCCGCGTTCATCAACGCTCCGAGCCGCGACGAGGTGATCTTCACCAAGAACGCCTCCGAGTCGCTCAACCTCGTGGCCAACATGCTCGGCTGGGCCGACGAGCCCTACCGCGTCGACCACGAGACCGAGATCGTCATCACGGAGATGGAGCACCACTCCAACATCGTTCCGTGGCAGCTGCTCTCGCAGCGCACCGGCGCGAAGCTGAAGTGGTTCGGCCTCACCGACGACGGCCGTCTCGACCTGTCGAACATCGACGAGATCATCACCGAGAAGACGAAGATCGTCTCCTTCGTGCTGGTGTCGAACATCCTGGGCACCGTGAACCCGGTCGAGGCGATAGTGCGCCGCGCCCAGGAGGTCGGTGCGCTGGTCCTGATCGACGCGTCGCAGGCCGCCCCGCACATGCCGCTGGACGTGCAGGCCCTCCAGGCCGACTTCGTGGCCTTCACCGGCCACAAGATGTGCGGCCCGACCGGCATCGGCGTCCTGTGGGGACGCCAGGAGCTCCTGGAGGACCTCCCGCCGTTCCTCGGCGGCGGCGAGATGATCGAGACCGTGTCGATGCACTCGTCGACGTACGCGCCGGCGCCGCACAAGTTCGAGGCGGGCACCCCGCCGATCGCACAGGCGGTCGGTCTGGGCGCGGCGATCGACTATCTCTCGTCGATCGGCATGGACAAGATCCTCGCCCACGAGCACGCCCTCACCGAGTACGCGGTGAAGCGGCTCGGGGACGTCCCCGACCTGCGGATCATCGGCCCCACCACGGCCGAGGACCGCGGGGCGGCGATCTCGTTCACGCTGGGCGACATCCACCCGCACGACGTGGGCCAGGTCCTCGACGAGCAGGGCATCGCGGTCCGGGTCGGTCACCACTGCGCCCGTCCGGTCTGCCTGCGGTACGGAATTCCTGCGACCACGCGAGCGTCGTTCTACCTGTACTCCACGCCGGCCGAGATCGACGCTCTGGTCGACGGTCTGGAGCACGTACGGAACTTCTTCGGCTGAGGGGCTGGCTGAGAACGTGAAGCTGGATTCGATGTACCAGGAAGTCATCCTGGACCACTACAAGCACCCGCACGGGCGCGGTCTGAGGGACGGCGACGCCGAGGTGCACCACGTCAATCCCACCTGCGGCGACGAGATCACGCTGCGGGTGAAGTACGACGGCGAGCGGATCGAGGACATCTCGTACGAGGGTCAGGGCTGCTCGATCAGCCAGGCATCGGCCTCCGTACTGAACGAGCTCCTCGTCGGCAAGGACGTCACCGACGCGCAGAAGATCCAGGAGACCTTCCTGGAGCTGATGCAGTCCAAGGGCCGGATCGAGCCCGACGACGCCATGGAGGAGGTGCTGGAGGACGCGGTCGCGTTCGCCGGTGTCTCCAAGTACCCGGCTCGGGTCAAGTGCGCCCTCCTGAGCTGGATGGCGTGGAAGGACGCGACGGCCCAGGCGCTGGGCGACGAGCCCGAGAAGGCTGTGAGGAAGACGGCATGAGCGAGAACACTGTGACATCGGGCGAGAGCCTGACGACGAAGCCGGCCTCGGAGGAGGAAGTCCGCGAGGCGCTGTACGACGTCGTCGACCCCGAGCTGGGCATCGACGTCGTCAACCTCGGCCTCATCTACGGCATCCACATCGACGACGCGAACATCGCGACGATCGACATGACCCTGACGTCGGCGGCCTGTCCGCTCACCGACGTCATCGAGGACCAGGCCAAGTCCGCCACGGACGGCCTCGTCAACGAACTGCGCATCAACTGGGTCTGGATGCCGCCGTGGGGCCCGGACAAGATCACGGACGACGGCCGGGAGCAGCTCCGGGCGCTCGGCTTCAACGTCTGAGACTCCGGTACCGCGCAGCTCCGGTACTCCGGCAGTTCGTACGTCCCGTACTCCGGTACTTCGCAGGGGGCGGCACCTTCGGGTGCCGCCCCCTCGCGTGTTTCCGGGGCCGGGTGCTCAGGCCGGGGGCGGTCCGGGCGTGGCGGCCGCGCGCGCCAGTATGTCGGCGAGGCCCTCCCGGCGGATGCGCCGGTCGATGTAGAGCAGGGTCGTCACCAGCGGCAGGAACACGGCCGACAGGAGCTGGGTGAGGAACGTCGTGGCCAGAGTGACCGCCAGATACGGCATCAGGTCGGGCAGCACGTCGTGGAACAGCTCCGAGGCGTCCGCCGGAGGCGCCGCCGCGGGGTCGTAGGAGGAGAAGAACGGCATCGTGAACATGAACGGCATCCGCACCAGCGAGGCCAGCGTCGTCACGATGACGAGGCCGAGCAGCGAGACGCCGAACGTGCGCCACCATGCCCCGCGCACCAGCCGCACGGACCGCCGCATCGCCGTCACCGGTGAGGCGTCCTCCAGGACGGCGGCAGCGGGGGCGAACGAGAACAGCACGTACAGCCACACCGCCGCCGCCGCGGAGACGGGCGCGAAGAGGAAGAAGACCACGACGGGCAGCGACGAACCGGACGACAGGGCGATCGTGACGGCGAAGACCACCACGCCCACGACGACCGGGAGCAGCACGGCCAGGCCCGACAGCACCGTCACGCCGAGCACCGACGGGATCCGCTGCCGCGTGCGCCGCCACACCGCGGCGACCCGGGCGCGCCGGCCGAGTACCGCCTCGTGCAGGGTGGCCACGCAGGCGGCCTGCACCGCGGCGTTGGCCAGTGGCATCGTCACCACGGCGAGGGCCCAGACGAGGCCGAACGCCACCAGGAGGGGCCGGACGTCCGACCAGTGCGCCGTGCCGTGCGCCTCGGTGAGCCGGTCGACGTGGTCCGCCACCGCGCTGTAAGCGAAGGTGGCGGCGCCTGCCAGGAGTATCCCGAGGCCCAGATAGACCAGGCCGGCCACCCCGAACAACGGCTTCGCGTAGCGGCCCATCGTGGTGAAGGCGCCGCTGAGGACCGAGTCCACCCCCAGCGGGGCCAGCGGTATCACGCCCGGCTTCGGCGGCGGCGGAGGTGGCGTCCAGCCCCAGCCGCCCGGCGCACCGGAGTACGGCCCCTGCGGCCCCTGAGGTCCCCACCCGGATCTGTCCGACATACCTCGTGCGCTCCATCGTCCCGGGAGTCCTCACGACTCCGCCCCCCACTGTGATCGCGAACGATATCCGCTGGTGCGCGCGGTGCCCACGGGATTGATGGATCCGGCATGTGTACGGGTGTACACATCGATGTGTACTCTTGTACGCATGGGATACGTACTGCTCGCGGGAGCCATCGCGGCGGAGGTCGGCGCGACCACCGCGATGAAGTACACGGACGGCTTCAGCAGGCTCTGGCCCTCGCTGCTGACCGTCCTCGGGTACGTCATCGCCTTCGCGCTGCTGGCCCAGACCCTGAGGACCGTCTCGGTCGGCACCGCCTACGCGATCTGGGCCGGCGTCGGCACCGCCGCCATCGCCGCGATCGGCGCGCTGTTCCTCGGCGAGGGACTCACGGTCGCGAAGGCCGCCGGCATCGTGCTGATCATCGGCGGGGTCGTCCTGCTCAACCTGGGCGGGGCGCACTGATGGCCGCGCGGACGGCTTCGCGCTCGGCCGAATCCGGGGCCGCGTCAGGCCCTGCGGACGGCGGCCGCTGATGGCCCGGCGGTACGACCCCGAGCGGCGGCAGCGGATCATCGACGCGGCGATCCGCGTCGTCGGGGCCAAGGGCATCGCGGGGCTGAGTCATCGCTCCGCCGCCGCCGAGGCCGATGTGCCGCTCGGCTCCACCACCTACCACTTCAAGACCCTCGACGAACTCCTCGTCGCCGCGCTGCGCCAGGCGAACGAGGGCTTCGCCAAGGTGCTCGCGGCGCGCGGTGCGCTGGAGGACCCCCGCACCGACCTGGCCGCCGAACTCGCCGGGCTGATCGGCGAGTGGCTGGCGGGGGACCGCACGGGCGTGGAGCTGGAGTACGAGCTGTATCTCGCCGCCCTCCGCAGGCCCGCCCTGCGTCCGGTCGCCGCCGAGTGGATCGACAGCCTCGTCGAACCGCTGTCCCGCCGCACGGATCCGGTGACCGCACGCGCCCTCGTCGCCCTGCTCGACGGCATCTGCCTCCAGGTCCTGCTGACCGGCACGTCGTACGACGAGGGCTACGCACGGGAGGTGTTGGGGCGGGTTCTGCCGTGAGCGGGAGTGTCTCTGGTAGGGCCGACAACGAGAGACGCCCTGGTCCTTGACGCCGGTGGGGCGCCCGGTACCTGAGACGCCCCGCGCACCGGTTGGCCCGGGCGGGCCGCGCCACGTTAGGTTTCACCCATGACCGACACGACTGCTTCTCGTACCACCGGCGCCGTCGCCGCCGGGCTCGCCACCCTCACCGCCGACGGCACCGTTCTCGACACCTGGTTCCCCGCGCCCGAACTGTCCGCCGAGCCCGGCCCGGCAGGCACCGAGCGGCTGTCCGCCGAGCGGGCCGTCGAACTGCTCGGCGAGGGCGCCGCCCAGGCGATCGGCCCGGACGCCCGCCGCGGCGTCGAGGTGGTCGCGGTCCGTACGGTCATCGCGTCCCTCGACGACAAGCCGCTCGACGCGCACGACGCCTACCTGCGCCTGCACCTCCTCTCGCACCGCCTGGTCAAGCCGCACGGCCAGAACCTGGACGGCCTGTTCGGCCTGCTCACCAACGTCGCGTGGACCTCGCTCGGCCCCGTCGCCGTCGACGACATCGAGAAGGTCCGGCTGAACGCCCGCGCCGGCGGCCTGCACCTCCAGGTGACCTCCATCGACAAGTTCCCGCGCATGACGGACTACGTCGCGCCGAAGGGCGTCCGGATCGCCGACGCCGACCGGGTCCGCCTCGGCGCGCACCTCGCCGAGGGCACGACGGTCATGCACGAGGGCTTCGTGAACTTCAACGCGGGCACGCTCGGTACCTCCATGGTCGAGGGCCGCATCTCCGCCGGCGTCGTGGTCGGCAACGGCTCTGACATCGGCGGCGGCGCGTCCACCATGGGCACCCTGTCCGGCGGCGGCAACGTCCGCATCACCATCGGCGAGCGCTGCCTCGTCGGTGCGGAGGCGGGAGTCGGTATCGCCCTCGGCGACGAGTGCGTCGTCGAGGCCGGTCTGTACGTCACGGCCGGCACGCGCGTGACGATGCCCGACGGTGAGATCGTCAAGGCCCGTGAGCTGTCCGGCGCCTCGAACATCCTGTTCCGTCGCAACTCGGTCACCGGCAAGGTCGAGGCCCGCCCGAACAACGCGGTGTGGGGCGGCCTGAACGAGGTTCTGCACAGCCACAACTGATCACCGGCGGCCGTGACTTGCGGCGGCCGAATCGATCAACGCTCTGACCTGCCGCTGAGCTGTCGTCAGTTGTCGACGTCGGTCAGCATCGAGCGCCCTTCCACGGCCCCAGGACGGCCCGGGAGGGCGCTCGTGCGTTGAGGGAGACATCCGCCTTGTAAGTTCGGTCCAACTGGCCCTTGGCCGGGCATAGCTGCGCGCACAAGACCGCCTACAGCCGCCCAATGCCGCAGCTGTCCGTGGTCGTTGATGTCAGCCTGGATGTCACCGGAACAACTGCGGCAGGGGCAGATCTCCAAGGGCACGCTCGGCCGCTCGCCCGACTCCACCAGACGTGCCACTTGGCAAACCCCCACGGCGATCGGCAGGTCCGCCAGCCATCCTCCTCCCGCCCGGAGTGAGCGGAGCCTCCGGGCGGGAAGGGCACTCGCGTCAACACGGACTGGGTGCCGCTCGCTCTTGCGCTTGCACAGCCATGGAGACAGGCAGGGAAGGCGCGCATGCCGGAGTCTTCAGTCGCCGACCTCAGCGCATGTGGATGCGCGGAGTCGAACCCCTTGGCCTGGAGCGAGCAGTGCAAACTCATCACGGAATACGACCGGCCTGTGCGCACAGCGTTGATCGATCCTGGCGATCGGACACGGTTCACCCTGCTCTTTCTCACCGAGGACGGCAGCGCACACGTGGCCTGCGCTAGCTGGCCGATGCCGCTAGTTGCCAGGAAGCCACCGCTTTGGGAGCGAGGTGGGGCGATCGCACGCGTGACCTGCGATTTCCCTGCCTTGAGCGGGGTCGACGGCGCGCGCTTCTGCGTACCCCGACTCCCCGTGAGTCCCCGCCCGTTCTGGCACGGCTGTGGCACGGCTTCGCGCCTCCGCTTCAGCGTCGACGGTTCGAGCGCCCGCGTTGGCGCCCCAGCAGCCTCGCCTGCTCGCTCTTCAGGTGAGAGAACCGGTCGCGGGTGTACTCCCTCAGCTCCCGGCCAGGGAACGGTATGAGTGACAGGTGTTCTTCGTAATTGCCCTTGGCCCACTGCGCGGCGGTGATCTCGTATCCAGCGACATGCGCGCAGAGCTGAAGCAGGGCCGAAGGCATCTCCTCCTCGATCAGGAGATCGGCCTTCGTGACCACCACATCGCGCATTACCTGAATGTTGGGGATGAAGACGGTAGTGGCCCATGTGCGCCACCGCGCGAGTTCCTGCTCGGTGGGAGGTATGTCGTGGTGGAAGGGATCGCGCCCATCGGGGCGGGCGTACATCTCAGAGAAGGTGTCGTAGGCGCGACTGTTGGCTTCCATCAGCGCGAACAGAGGACCGTAGAAGTCGCTCAACTGGACGTTGACCCGCGTCAGTCGGGCCTGTCTCTGCACCAGTCGCAGGCCGTTGAGATAGGTCGCCAGGTAGCCGATGAACGCCAGCCCGACGGTCAAGATCACTGTGGTCATGAGAGGTGATGGTAAGCCGATCTGATCGGATCACCTGATCGCCAGTCCCGTTCCCCTGCACGTCCTCGAACTCAAGGTCGGCGGAGTCTCCATGACCGAGTCGGCCGGCGGGGCGCCGCCCGTGGTCGACGGTGACGCTCCGCGTGGTAGTCAGCCTTTGAGGTCTGGCCTCATCCTTATCAGGTCGATCACGGGGGCCGACCAGCGTCGGCCAACCGCCCGTGCGCCACGGCTGGCCCTCCCCTGGGGTCCGGCTTCGATCGCCCCTGTTCGTCCTTGTTGACGTCAGGCGCTGATGTCATCAGCCACAAGTGGTCTTAGAGAACGATCGAGCCGCCCAGCGCGAAGAGGGAGCGCGCCCGGCGGAGCGGAGCGTAGCCGGGGCTTGATGAAGTAGGGAAAGTTCTACCGCGCTGCGATCAGGCCCTTGCGTCATGGCTCCCCACGTGTCGTCCGTCGCCGGCCAAGGCGTCCAGGAGCCGGGTCGAGAACACCCCGGGCATGCGCTCGCTGACCTCTTCAGGGGCCCTGGCCCCCGTGGATCGGGTCTTCCGGAATCCAGGTGACATCGACGACGGCCCCGATACGGCCCGTGAGGCAACATGTGCCCGTGACCTGCTACGGGTTCGGAACAGCCACAACTGACGACCGGTCACCGGCGATGGGCCGGTGTCGCACGGTGTGCGGTCGAGGCCCTCCCGCTTTGTGGGAGGGCCTCGACGCGTCCCGGGTCCCGTCCGGTCTGCTACGCCTCGGTGTCCGGCGTGGTGGCGAACTCCCTCAGGGTGTCGAAGTCGCCCTCGCGCAGCCCCAGTCGGGGGTTCACGTGCCGCAGCAGTGCGGGCGCGGCGTGGTGGGCGGTGACGAACTCCTGGTCCGCCGTGCTCTGTTCGTCGTCCACCCAGGCGAAGGGGCGGCCCTGCGCGTACTCCACGATGCGTTCCGTCTTCCAGTGGACGCCGTCGGGCCGCTCGACGAACAGGGCGCCCGTGAAGTCGACGTAGGGGAGTTCGGGGAGGCCGACGACGGGGGCGATCCAGCGGTTGGCCGCGTCCATCCACGTGGTCGCCCAGCACAGGTCGTACCCGAGGCCGAGCAGCACGCTGCCGTGACCGGGGTGCAGCCAGACGCGCAGCGGCCGGCCCGGCTCCAGGGCCACCCGGATCGTGGTGTACCCCTCGGGCCGGCGTTCCTTCTGGGCCGCGTACGGGTTGAGGGGACCGTCGACGTCGAGGAACAGCAGGGGGCGGCTCACCTCGACAAGGTACGACAGGGACGATGCCGGCCCGCGGGAATTTCGCTCCGCGTGCGGGCCGCGAGCCCGGTGATCCCCCGCCGTCGAGGGGTTCTGGAAATTCTCGCCCGTCCGAGGCATAGCGGCGGGCGGTCGCGCGCGTCACAGGGAGCACAGGGGACGGGTGCAGTGCCCGCCGGGGAAGAGAAGGTGACGATGGATGCCGCAGCGCAGGAGAGTTTCAAGGAGTTCGTGGCGAGCAGGTCGTCCGCGCTGCTGAAGACGGCCGTCCTCCTCAGCGCCGGCGACCGGCACACCGCCGAGGACCTGCTGCAGAACGCGCTGATCAAGGTGGCGGGCCACTGGAACCGGGTCGAGGAACCGGAGGCGTACGTACGGCGGGTCCTCTACCGGCAGCAGATCAGCCGCTGGCGGCTGAAGTGGCCGCGCCGGGAACTCAGCGTCGCCGAGATGCCCGAGGCGGGCACCGGAGCGGACGCGGCGTCCGCCGCCGAACTGCGCCTCGTGATGCGTGGGGCGCTGGCACGGCTCACCGCCCGGCAGCGCGCCGTGCTCGTCCTGCGCTATTTCGAGGACCTTCCGGAGGCCGACGTGGCCCGGATCCTGGGGTGCTCCGTGGGGACCGTACGGTCCACGACGCACCGCTCACTGGCTCGGCTGCGCACCCTCGCGCCCGAACTCGCGGCGCTTGGCCCCGCCGGGGCGGAGCAGCAGACCCGCCACAACTCGCCCGTGGAGGTGCGTCCGTGAACGTCGATCAACTGGTGGCCGACGCCTTCCGCGAGCAGGCCGCGGACAGCATGCCCGCGCCCCCGTACTTCGCCGAACGCGTCCTGGCGGTACGGCGCCGCCGCCGCACCCGCAGGCTCGCGTCCGTCGCCGTGGCCACCGTCGCCGCGATCGCCGTCGCGGTGGGCGTACCCCGCCTCGTCGGTGGCGGGGACGACGTACGTCCCGCGAGCGAGATGAACAAGAGCGCCATCATCGCGCACCCGGACCAGACACCGCCCCGGGACCTGATCGCCGCCGGGGACACGGCGCTGGCCGCCTACTACGTCCGGCACAGGGTCGTGAAGTCCGCGACGGACGCCGTCAACGGCCGTACCTACAGCCTTCTCGACCAGAAGACCGGCAAGTACGTGAAGACCACCAAGTGGTCGTATGTCAGTGTGGCTCCCGGCATGCGGACCGCCGCCGTCCTGGAGAAGGAGCTCCCGGCCAGAAGGATCGGTCTGCTCGACCTGCTCACCGGCAGGGTCGAGCGCTGGATCCCCGTGGACCACGGTGTCGCGTCGGTCGAGTTCTCCTCCGACGGCCGCAAGCTCGTCGCGACGACGTACGCCAAGGACCCGGATCTCGTCCACAAGCTGGACTACGACTCTGACGGGGACGGCAAGAAGAACGACTGGGGCGTGCCCTTCGACACATCGGACCGGACAGGCTTCTGCATCGTCGACGTGGGCTCCGGCAGGAGCTCCTGGAACGAAGTCACCGACTCGCAGGACCTGAACGCCCGCCAGGACTTCGCCTTCAGCAACGATGCCCAGCTGGTCTACTCAGGGCTCACCACGACGCCCGGCACCCGGTTCTACGACCTCCACGGCAACAGGGCCGCCACTCCTGCGAACGAGAAGCACTTGAACTGGTACGTCGAGGCACGGCTGTCCCCGGACGGAAAGCTCGGCGCCGGTGACTTCGCGGGCGGGCGCAAGACGACGGCCTCGGAGATCATCGACCCGCACAGCGGCAAGCGGGTCGCCAAGGTGCACGGGCAACAGCTGCTTGCCTGGACCGACAACAAGCGACTGATCGCCTGGGACATCGCGCCCGGCACGAACGAGTTCCACAACCGGTTGGTTCTTGTCACCATCGGCAGCGACACAGTGGTCCCGCTCAGTGGCTTCCGCAAGGGCAACGACGGCGCGGGCGGCCGTTGGGATCCGGTCTTCGCGAAGCGCTGAGGCGCGGGATCGAAGGGCGAGTGACGGGCGAAGGCACACGTTCGCCCGTCCTGACGGGAGGGGGCGGACGGGGGTCGGCCCCACCCGTCAGGACACCGTGGCGACCAGCTCCTCGTACGTCTTCAGCAGCCCGTCGGCCGTCTCGCGGTCGGCGGGGCGCAGCGGGCGGCGGAGAGGGCCGGCGGGCAGGTCGAGGGCGGTGAGGAGCGCCTTCGACGTGACCGCGCCCGGCAGACCGGCCGACATCATCGACTCGATGAGGGGGAGAAGCCGCCGTTGGAGGCGGGCCGCGCCGCCGGTGTCCCCGGCGTCGAACAGGTCGAGCAGCGAGCGGAACTGACGGGGTGCCACGTTCGCGACCGTGCTCACGTACCCGGCCGCTCCGATCGCGTACAGGGCGAGCACCTGCTCGTCGCAGCCCGCGTAGAACGCCAACTCCGTGCGGGCCAGGACCTTCTGGGTGCCGAGGAGGTCGTACGCGCAGTCCTTGACCGCCACGATCCGCGGGTGACCGGCGAGCCGGATCAGCGTCTCCGGTTCGATCCGGGTGCCGGTGCGCCCCGGGATGTCGTACAGCACGAGCGGCAGGCCCGATGCGTCCGCGACCTCCCGGAAGTGCTCCTCGACCGCGTCCTGCGGGGGCCGGCTGTAGTACGGCGCGACCACCAACAGACCGTCCGCGCCCGCCTTCTCGGCCGCCAGCGCCAGCTCCATGGTGTGCCGGGTGTCGGCGGTCCCCACCCCCGCGACGATCGACGCCCGGCCACCGACGGCCTCCCGCACCGCGCGCACGAGCGTGGCCTTCTCGGCGTCCGTGGTGGTCGGCGACTCGCCCGTCGTACCGGAGAGGACCAGGCCTTCGCATCCTTGGGCCACCAGGCGCTCGGCGAGCCGCTGCGCGCCGTCGACGTCCAGCGCGCCCGCGTCGGTGAAGGGCGTGACCATCGCACAGAGGGCCCGCCCGAAGGGGGCGTCGGGCCGGGACGGCGGCCGGGTCGCCGGGGGAGGGATGGCTGCGGTCGGGGGAGTGGTCGTCGGATCGTTCATGGAAGGAGTGTCGGACGCTCGATGGTGAAGCTCCACTTAATTTTCCTACGAGGTATCGACAATGAACGCTAATCAGTGGGGAGGGTGATGCGGATGAGGCGTCGGGGGCGTCCCTGAGGCGCCGAGGCGTTGATGCCAAACCGGGGCGTCATCGGTCACCATGACGAGGACGGCAGTCGTCGGCACAGCGGGAGGCGTCATGAGGCTCGGCAAGGCACTCGCCACCGGAGTCGCGCGGGAGCAGGTCCACACGTGCGAGGAAGAGGTCGAACTCCCCGAGAGCGGAGCGGAGTTCGAGGTGTCCGTGCCCGAAGAGGTTCCGGCCGGACGATGAGACTGCGGCTCCCCGAGGAACGCCCGACGGAGCCGCCGACCGGATACAAGATCGCCCACCCGGTGCTGTCCCAGGACGGCACCCGGGCCGGGTTCACCGGCGTATCCCTGGGCGGGGCGCTGCCGTACGGAGTGCTGGACGAGGCGCGCTGCGTCTACGGACGGCGCCACCGGGCACCGCACCGCCGCTGCGACTGCGGCTTCCACTGCGTGCACGCGTCGGCCGACGCCGAGGCGATGCTGTGCACCGCCGAGCACCGGGCCGCCGTCCTCCTCGAAGTCTCCGTGCTCGGTGCCTACATCCGCTTCGAGAAGGGGTTCCGCTCCGCGCGCCAGCGGGTGCGCACGGCCACCGTGGGCCCCTGCGTCTGCGGCTCGGCGGCCGGAGCCCTGGCCGACGCGGGCTGGGGGCGCCCGGGCTGGCGCGCCCTGACGGCGGCCTGCGCGGGATGCGTACGCGGCCGTACGGCGCTGTCGCTCGCGTCCTTCGCGCGGCTGGCCGGCGAGGGGCTGCGGGTCCGGGCGGCCGAGGGCCCCGTCGTCGCCACGGCCGACCTCGGGGTGTCCGAGCTGGTCGCGGAGGCCGCCCTGCTCCAAGCCCGACTCGACTGGTTCCAGGGCCGGTTGGCCCGACTCGAAGATCGGGGTCCGCAGGGGTAACGCCGCCCGCCTCGGGTACCCGGGCCTCCGCGAGCGAGAGGAGGCGGGACGATCGTGGCCAGGACCCTGGACCGGAACCCCGTGCCGAGCAGGCACGGGTGGCCTTCCGTGGACGGGTCCACGGGCCGGACCGTCCGTGTCCTCCGCTCGCCGGTACGGCAGGAAATGGGCCCCGCCGGGCACGAGTCGGCGGAGCACCCCCGACGTGCCGGGCGCGGCGGCGGGCCGCTCGGCGCCGCGGACGGCAACGGCCCTGCCGGGTCGCTGACCGGGTCCGCGGCGGGAGTCGCCGCGCCCTCCCCGACACCACCCGCCTGGACGCCACCCCCCTCTGCGTGGACGAAGCCGACACCCGTGCGGGTGCGTGCCAGATCCGCGCGGGGGAAGCCGATGCCCATGTGGGCGAGGGCGGTTGACGTCCCGGCGGTCGCCGCCGGTGCGCCCCGCGTGCGTGCACGGCGGCGTCGGGACCCCGACGACCAGTTCGAGGAAAGGGCACACCGATGACGGAGAACGACGGGAAGGGCGCGGTCACGGGCCCGGACGCCGCCAGGGCCCCGGACACGGGGACGGCCGACGGCGTGGGGAGGTCCGCCGACCCGGCCGGCACGGTCGGCCCGGCCGGCGCCACGGGCGCCGACAACCCGGAGGAACTGCGACGCCAGATCGAACGGACCAGGAGCCGGCTCGACGCCGAGGCGAAGGAGCCGGAGGCCGGGAAGGACGTCACGTCCCGCGCCCGCACCCACGCCGCCGACCTCAAGGAGCAGGCCGACACGGTCACGGTCCGGATGAAGGACACGGCGGCCGAGGCCGGCCGGGCCGCGCAGGACGGTGCCGTGGAGGCCGGACACGCCGTGCAGGACAAGGCGGCCCATACGGGGCACGTCGTCCAGGACAAGGCGGCCCGGGCGGGTCAGGTGGTCCAGGAGAAGGCCGTCGAGGCCGGTCGCGTCGTCCAGGGCAGTGTCCCGGAGTCGCTGCGCACCGCGGCCACTTCGGTCGTCGAGGCCGGGCGTCGCACCCCGCGCCCGGCGCTCTTCGCGAGCGCGGGCGCCGGTGCGCTGCTCGCAGTGAGCCTGCTCCGCAGGTGGCGCAACGGTCGTCGAGGGCGCCGTTGACCACCGCCTGAGGGGCTGGAGGGGAGCGATGCGGCGGCGAACCGGATTCCGGTTCGCCGCCGCATCACGTCTGCCGTGTGGGGTTGTGCGTATTCCGGCGGGGGGTGCGGGACGGGCGGCCGCTGAGCGGGCCAGGTGACGGAGCGGGAGGCTGCGGCCCCTTGGACCGGCCTCCCCTTGGACCCGCACGCCTGTGGACCCGCACGCCCCTGGATCCGCCTGTGGACCCGCACGCCCCTGGATCCGCTGGCCCCCATGGCTCCGCGGGCCGGTATGGCGCCGACCCGCGGGTGTGCTTCCGGTCCCGGGTGCCTCGCAGCCGTCACGCCCTCCCCGCCGCGTCCCGTCCGGGGCCGCCCTTGCCCAGCGGGACGACACCCGTGTCCACCTTTTCCCGGGCGGCCCGCAGGGCCCGCAGACGCGGGGGCCACTTGCGGGTGTCGCGCGGTTCGACGTAGGGCTCCTCGGTGGGGAGCCGGCCGTCGCTGCCGATGGCGCGCTGGCGGGCCAGCTCCGCGTCGAACTCCAGGCCCAGCAGGATGGCCAGGTTGGTGAGCCACAGCCACACCAGGAAGATGATGGCGCCCGCGAGAGCCCCGTACGTCTTGTTGTACGAGGCGAAGCCCGCGGCGTAGACGGCGAAGCCCGCGGACGCGGCCAGCCAGATCAGGGTGGCGATGACGCTGCCCGGGCTGAACCAACGGAAGCCGTGGCCATGGACGTTGGGGGCGGCCCAGTACAGCAGCGCGATCATCAGCTGGACGAACACCAGCAGGACGGGCCACTTGGCGACCGACCACGCCGTGATCGCCGCGTCGCCGAGCCCGATGGCGGTGCCGGCCCGCTCGGCCAGTGGACCGGTGAACACGACGATCACCGCGCTCGCGCTGAGCAGCAGCATCAGCGTGACGGTCAGCGCCAGCCGCAGCGGCGTGACCTTCCAGACCGGGCGCCCCTCCGGCAGGTCGTACACCGCGTTGGAGGTGCGGATGAACGCGCCGACGTAGCCGGACGCGGACCACAGTGCCGCGCACAGTCCGACGATCGCGAGCACGCTGCCCGTACCGCCGCTGTCCCCCAGCTGCGTCACCGCGTCCTGCAGGATCTGGCGGACGGGTCCGGGGGCCAAGTCGCCGACGTTGTCGAGGAGTCGGTTGGTGACGCGCTGCCCCATGACGCCCAGCAGGGACACCAGGACGAGGAGCGCGGGGAACAGGGACAGGACGCCGTAGTAGGTCAACGCGGCTGCCCGGTCCGAGAGTTCGTCGTCCTGGAACTCCTTCGCCGTGCGCCACGACACGGCCCACCACGATCGTGCGGTCAGTCTGGCGGGGCCGTCCTCGTCGGCCCGTCCCGCCGTGTCCGTCTCGGGGTCCGGGCCCGGATCCGTGCGGGTGTCCGCGTCCACCCTCGCGTCCGCCCCCGTGTCCGGAAGAGCTCGTTGCTTCGATTCCGGTCGCTTCTCGTCCATGTCCGGCGGGTTGCCCGAATCCCGCCGCTGAAGCCACCCGGGAGCCCACTGAAACCGGCGGGGGCCCCGCGGAGGCATCCGGAGGGTCCGGCGACGGGTATGCCGGGCGGATCACCGACCACTTCAGCCGTCTGGACAAAAAAAGTGTTCGGTGGGAGGGTGGAGTCATGTTGGACGTGACCGTGATCGAGGACGCCGAGGCCGCCGCCGTGTCGCTGGACCCCATCAGGTCCCGGCTGCTGGCCGAGCTGGCCGCCGGACCCGCGTCGGCCGCCATGCTGGCCGGCAAGGTCGGGCTGCCCCGGCAGAAGGTGAACTACCACCTCAAGACGCTGGAGCGGCACGGCCTGGTCGAGCTGGCGGGCGAGCGCCGCAAGGGCAACGTCACCGAGCGGCTGATGCGCGCGACCGCCGCGTCGTACGTCATCTCGCCGCTCGCGCTCGCCGCCGTGCAGCCCGACCCGGACCGCTTCCGGGACCAGTTGTCGGCCCGCTGGCTGCTCGCGCTCGGCGCCCGCCTGGTCCGGGACGTCGGCACGCTGATCACCGGCGCCACCAAGGCCCGCAAACGGCTGGCCACCTACGCGCTCGACGGCGAGGTGACCTTCGCGTCCGCCGTCGAACGGGCCGCGTTCATCGAGGAGTTGACGGCCGGCGTCGGCGCGCTCATCAGCAAGTACCACGACGGGGACGCGACGGGCGGGCGACCGCACCGGATCGTCGTCGCCGTCCACCCCACCGTCCGTCCCCAAGCGGCGGCCGATCCGGTGACCGGGGACGGAGCGGCAGCCCTGCCCGCGCCGCATGCCATGACCGGACCCGGACCCGGACCCGGACCCGAACCCGTGGACGAAGACCCCGCGCGGCCCGAGACCGCCCGCTGACCCCCCAGGAGCCATCACCATGTCCAAGGAATTCGAGATCGCCCGCGAGTACGAGGTGGACGCCACGCCCCAGCAGATGTGGGAGGCGATCACCGACGGCAGCGGCGGCTGGCTGTGGCCGGTGGAGTACGAGCCCCGCGAGGGCGGTGCGGGCCCCTTCGGCAGCACGATCACCGCCTGGGACCCGCCGCACCGGCTGAGCGTGCGCACCGAGGACGTCGGGTTCTCGGTGCAGAGCCTCAACCAGATCGACCACACCATCGAGCCCCGGAACGACGGCCGCAGTTCCTGGGTCCGCTATGTGCACAGCGGGATCTTCACCGACGACTGGGACAACCAGTACGACGGAGCCGGCAAGCACACCGACTTCTACCTGCACACCCTGCGCGAGTACGTGACCCGCTTCGCGGGCCGTCCCGTCGCCTTCGCCACCTTCGACGGACCGGGCACGTCCACGGCGGCCGGTTCCTTCGCCGCGGTGGGACGGGCGCTCGGCCTCGCGGACGACGCCGCGGCGGGCACCCCGGTGCGCGCCCAGGGTCCGGGCGGAGACGCGTTCGACGCGGTGGTCGACTACCGCAACCCTTACTTCATCGGCCTGCGCACCGACGACGCCCTCATCCGCTTCTTCGGACGCGACCACTGGGGCGCGCCGGTCGGCATCAGCGTCCACGACTTCGCGCAAGGCGCCGACGCCAAGGCCGACGAGACCGCCTGGAAGGGCTGGCTGGACGGCGTCTTCACCGGCTGAGCCGCGCGCGGCCTGTGGACGGCGAAGAGCCCGGCCCCCCGGACGACGGGGCCGGGCTCTCGCGCACCTGAGCGACTACGGGCGGAACCGCAGCACCTGCGGGTCGTGGTCGCTGATCTGGTCGGAGAACTCCGAGTTGATGTGCACGCTGTCGTACTTCAGGTCGCAGCCCTTGCGGATCGCGGGACTGACCAGGATCTGGTCGAGGACCTGGGCGTTGCCCTGGTAGTCGTACGTGTAACGCTCGCTCTTCGGCAGCGACTTGATCGCCGACCAGAGTTCGCCGTCGCCCTCCAGGATCTTCGCCGTGTCGGAGAACTCGAAGTCGTTGATGTCGCCGAGCGTGATGACGTCGGCGTTCTTCTGCGCCTTCAGGATCTCCTTGACGAAGCCGTTCACGGCGGTCGCCTGGGCGTGCCGCTGCACCTCCGAGCTGCGCGCCGGGGGCTGGTACTGCGCGGTCAGCCCCTGGTCACCGCCCTTGGAGTTCAGGTGGTTGGCTATCACGAACACCGTGCGGCCGCGGAAGACGAACTCGCCCGCGAGCGGCTTGCGGCTGTTCGCCCAGGCCGTGTTCGCCGGGTCGACGCGGCCGGGGGACGCGGTGAGCTGTGCCTTGCCGTGCGTCTTCGTGACACCGACGGCGGTGGTCGCGTCGCCGCCCGCGCGGTCGGTGAAGGAGACCCGCTCGGGGTTGAAGAGGAAGACCTGGCGGATGTTGCCGCCGGGCTCGCCGCCGTCCTGGTCGTTCACCGGGTCGATGGAGCGCCAGTCGTACTTCGGGCCGCCCGCCGCGACGATCGCGTCGATCAGCTTGTTCACCGTCTGGTCGGCGGCGACCGTGCCGTCGTCCGTCGCGCCGTTGTTGTCCTGGATCTCCTCAAGGGACACGACGTCGGGCGACTGCAGGTTGTTCACGATCGCGGACGCGTGGGCGTCGAACGTGGCGTCGGCCGGGTCCAGGTTCTCGACGTTGTACGTCGCCACGGCCAGCTCGCCACGCGCCTGCTTGTGCGTGGTCTCGCGCTCCAGGCCGCCCTTCTTCAGGGTCCCGAGCTGGTTCGCGACGAGGGTGTAGCCGCCGAACTGGTTGTAGTCGAGCGGTCCCGCCGTGGTGCCGGTGAGCTTGTCGCCGACGTTCGCGGTCGGGAAGTCGGCCGTCGCGCCGAGCGACTGGATCTGGAGCCGGCCCGTGTTCTGCGCGGTGTACGAGCCGTACAGCGAGCCACCACGGCGGGTGTCGTTCTCGTGCGGCTTCACCGTGACCCACAGCTCCGTGTAGGGGTCGGTGGCGGTGATCACGCGGGCGTCGGCGACCTGGACGGCCATGCCCTCGAGGGACTCGTAGTAGTCCAGGGCGTACTTCTTCGGCTCCAGGGTGAGGCCGTTCACCGAGCCGGCCGCCGCGGTGTCGCCGGCGGGGGTGTACGCGCTCGGCACGGACCGGGCGTCGACGACCGTCGCGGCCGGGACGGCGTTGCCGCTGGAGACCACGGTGACCGTCGCCTTGGTGATCTCCGTGACCGACTGGTTGCCGGTGGAGGCGCCGCCCGGGACGTACTCCGAGACGGTGCCCGTCACGGTGACGGCGTCGCCGACCGCGACCTTCGGGGCCGAGCTGGTGAAGACGAAGACGCCCTCACTGGTGGCCGGGTTGTCGTCCGCGTCGGGGTCCTGGAACCAGAAACCCTTCGACGAACCGTAGGTCCGCACGCCGGTGACGACACCGGACACGTCCGTGACCGTCCTGCCCGCCAGCGGGGAGGTCCGGGTGGTGCCCTGGATGTCGTGGATGCGGACGGAGTCCGCGTGGGCCGGAGTGGTGAGCACCACGGCGGAAAGGGTGGAACAGACGGCGGCAACGGTCAGCGCGCCGATGCGCGACGTTCTCTTGCTCGGCAAGGGAGTCCTCCGGGGGCGTTCTTGGGCGCCGGGACGAGGGTGGGCTGTGCTGGACGGAACGCGGCCCGATTCCGGGCCGGTGACGCGCGTAGAAGTGGACGGTCCGCACGGCCGTTGAACTTCTACGCGCGTCAATCTCGTGTGTGGCGTGGGGAGTTGTCAAGGTTTCAGCGGTGTCCTGGAGGTGTCAGGGACATGAACCGGGCGGCATGGGTGGAAATCCGTCTAGGCTGAGCTGTTGGCACGGACGTCCCCGGCGGACTTCGGATCCTCGGGTCCGGGAACGCCCGGTGAGGTCCGGTGCCGGCCGCGGCCGACGGTGGCCCGCCACCTCCCGGTGCGGCCCAGGGCGTGTCCGTGAAGTCGCGTCGTCCGCCCGAAGGGCGGGCCCGGCGGCGTCTGGAGCGTGCTCTCGGCGTGCCGGATGCGGGCCCTCGTACTGGATGTACCGGGGTCTGCGCCCGGTGCGGAGAGCGTGCGTGCCAGGCGCCGCCGGGCGGACGGGACTGTGCGGATGCGCCCTGGGGCGGCAGCCCGCCTGAACCGCTTGCCCTGCTTGTCATGGTTGTTCGGAGGAGAACCCAGCCGATGTCAGACAGCTCCTTGCCGCCGGTGCGGCTGCTCTCCGAGGCCCAGCTGGCGCGGGACGCGCTCGCGGCGCCCCTGCTCTCCCGTGCCGCGCGGCTGGCCCGCTGGGCGGGCCCCGCCACCCGGGTCGGAGCCGGCGGCGAACTCGTCGAGGAACAGCTCCCCGAGGCCGCCGAGGTCCTCGGCCTCACCGGCGACGACGCGGCCGCCTTCGCCAGTGAGGCCTGGCGGGTCGCCGTCGACACCGGGCTCGTCGAGGTCGTCGACGAGGAGGAGGGGACCGTCGGCGCGGGCGAGGACCTCGCCGTGCTCACCTCCGGCGCCCCGCAGGACGTCCTCGGCGTGTGGCTCGGCGCCCTCGACACCGTCCTCGCCGACGCGAGCGTCCCCGACCTGGACGACCTCGTCGAGGCCATGGACGAGAGCGGCGAGATCGACCTCTCCTCCCTGGACTGGGACCCCGAGGCGGAGGCCGAGTTCCTCGACGGGGTGCTCGGCAACCTGTACCTGCTCACCGTCGGCGAGGACACGGCCGGCGAGGTCCCGGTGCCGCTGCCCGCGCTCGCCGCCTCCATGATCGTGCCCGACGACATGGGAGAGCCCACCGACGACGTCCTGGAGCAGGTCTCGGACGCCATGATGCGGCTCGACGACCAGTTCCGGCTGCTGGAGCCCATCGGTCTCGTCGACTTCCAGCCCGTCGACGAGGCGCTCATGGCCGACGCCGACGAGGAACCCGCCGCCCCCGTCGACGACACCGACATCGCGCGCTACGGCGTCGTCCGGCTCACCCCGCTCGGCCTCTACGGACTGCGCGCGCGACTGGCCGAGGCCGGCTTCGACGCCCCCGCCGTCGGCGACCTCGCGGACAAGGGCGCCGACACGCTCCTCGACGGCACGTCCGGTTTCCCGCCGGCCGCCGCGCAGGCCGAGATCGAGCAGTGGCTCGCCCGGCGCGCCGTACTGCCCGCCGCGGAGGAACTGCTGTCCGCGGCGCGCGGCGGCGACGCGGGCGCGCCGCTGCGCCGCCTGCACTGCCAGCAGGCGCTCTCGCTGGTCGGCGCGGAGGCCGAGCCCGCGCTGCGCGCCGTGCTCGACGACCCCGAACTGGGGGGCCTCGCCCGCGTCTGGCTCTCCGAGAACGGCGCCACCGACGTGCCCCCGCCGTCCGAGGACCTCGTCTTCTGGCTCACCATCGACACGGTCGCGGCCCAGCTCGCCGCCGAGGGGAACTCCGACGAGCTCCAGGCCCTGGTGGAGGGCCTGGCCCAGCAGCACAGCGGCTTCTTCGACACCGCCTGGCGCGTCGGTCACCCGGCCACCCCGGACGTCCTCGAAGCGATGGGGCGCCTGCACCCCGACAAGAAGATCGCCAAGGAAGCCCGCAAGGCGGCGTTCAAGGCGCGATCGCAGCAGGCGGGATGACGACGGGCTCCGGGTGCCCGCGCCGGTGGGCGGGCACCCGGACGGCCCACGGGCCCCGCAGCGGGGTGTGCCCGTATCGGTCGGGGATCCTGACGGGCGCGGTCCGGCGCCCGGATGTCGGACCCGTGGACGCCCGGGGCGGCGCGGCAGGGCCGGTGCTGATGGGCGGGCGGGAGCGCCCGTCGCGGGGCGTGGTCCGGCGTGGAGCTGTGAGTTCCGGATGCGCCGGGTGGGTGCATTCATGGAAGCGGGACCCCTGAAGTCGGCGCGCGTTCAACTCGCGTTCAGCCGGGGGCGGGACGGTGTGGCCGCGTACGAGGTCGCCACCCGCCCCCCACGGCAGTCCGAGTCCACCGTCACAGGAGACATCACATGTCGCTCACCCGCAGGGACTTCGCCAGACAGTCCGCGATCACCGGTGCAGGCGTGGCCCTGGTCGGCAGCGTAGGCGCCCTCGCCACCGCTCCCAACGCGCTCGCGGCCACCGAGACGGACACGGAGGCCGCGGAATCCGCGGAGGGCCGCCACGGGCACGGGCACGAGCACGGCGGCGTCGGCTACGGGCCGCTCGTCACCGACCCGGAAGGCCTTCTCTCGCTCCCCGCAGGGTTCACCTACCGCGTGATCACGCACAGCGGGAAGACCAGGCTGGAGTCGGGCGAGTTCACCCCCTCCAACCACGACGGCACGTCCACCTTCAGCGGCCCGCGCGGCGCCACCCTCCTCGTCAACAACCACGAGCTGGCCGGCCCCCGCGCCAACTGGCCCTACCCCGTGCCGCTCACCGAGGGGCTCGTCTACGACCCCGCCGCCGCGGGCGGCTGCACGGTCGTCGAGGTGCGCCGGGACAAGGTCGCCGAGTGGGTCGGCATCGCCGGTACGGCCACCAACTGCGCGGGCGGCAACACCCCGTGGGGCACCTGGCTCACCTGTGAGGAGACCGAGGACAAGGCCGGCACGAACGGCTTCACCAAGGACCACGGCTACGTCTTCGAGGTCGACCCCGAGGACCGCCGCCGCAACCGGAACCCCAAGCCGATCAAGGCACTCGGCCGTTACGCCCACGAAGCCGTCGTCGTCGACCCCAAGCGCGGTCGCCTCTACCTCACCGAGGACGCGTCCGGCCCCAACGGCCTGCTGTACCGCTGGACGCCCCCGCAGGGCTTCGAGCACGGCCACGGGCAGCTCCGGACCCTTGGCGACACCGACGGCTCGCTCCAGGCCTTCAAGTGCTTCGACTCCGGCGGCCGTTACGTCGACGACCTCTCCCGCGCCACGAAGATCGGCACCGTGTACGGCGTGGACTGGGTCGACGTCCCCGACCGCGACGCCAGGACGGTGTCCGTCCGCAAGCAGTTCACCGACGGCCAGGTCACCCGCGCCCGCAAGCTCGAAGGCATGTGGTGGGGCGACGGCGGCGTCTACATCGTCTCCTCCTACGCCCGCACCGAGAGCCCGGGGCAGGCCCACGACGGCGCCGTCTGGTTCTACGACCCCAAGCGCCGCACCCTGACGCTGAAGGTCCTCATCGGCGTGAACCCGGACCCGTCCGTCGACGGCGACTTCGACGGCCCCGACAACATCACCGTCTCCCCGTACGGCGGCCTCGTCATCGCCGAGGACGGCGAAGGCGTCCAGCACCTCTTCGGCGCCACCGAGAGCGGGCGTACGTACCCGATCGCCCGCAACGAACTCAACATCGGCACCCCCGAGGACCCCGAGTACAGCGAGTTCACCGGCGTCACCTTCTCGCCCGACGGCCGGACCCTCTACGCCAACATCCAGGTGCCGGGCATCATGGTCGCCGTCACGGGTCCCTGGAAGCGGCAGAAGCGCGGCTGAACTCCCGCCGCATTCACCGGCGTTTAATTCGCTCGCCCGACTCGCGGCCGCCTGCCTAAAGTGATGAACGTCCAGGTGCGAAGGCAGGACCTACTTCCACTCATAATGGGGCGGCCGCGGGTTCGAGTCCCGTCACCGGCACAACGCGCCGGTGTAGCTCAGGGGTAAGAGCACCTACGTCGGTTCCGCCGACCTGAACTCTGGACACCACAACTTCATGCACCTCCCGGTGCGCGGGCCGCGGCTACTTCTCTTCCAAAGAACCCACGCCGCAGCCGACTTGATCTCGGGAGGCGCAGTTCATGGTGGGTGCCCGGTGCGCAGGCAACGGTTACTTCATTGGGCCGGACGGTTGCGGGTTCGAATCCCGTCATCGGCTTCGGGTCGGTGTAGCTCAAGCGGTAGAGCATCTGAGAAAGTCCGTCGCCGACTCCTGATCTCGGGCACCCTCCATTTGCCGTGCCTCCCTCCGAAACACTTCTGAATTCGGGGGAATTCACCATGGCACGCTTCAACTTCCGCACCGCGAAGGCGCAGCCCGTCTCGCGCGTGACCTCCACCGGCCGCGTCCTGCGCACGCACCAGGGCGGCCGGGGACACGAGCGCGACGCGCGCTCCGAGCTCTTCCTGCTGGCGATCGCCAACTTCGTGTCCCAGCGGACCTTCTACGAGACCGGCTCCGACCGCGACGACCGGTTCGCCGCGCTCGTCCGGGAGCTCGCCGTCAGCGACCCGTCGTGGACGGCCGCCCTGCTCGGCTGGCTGCGCGCCGACGGCAACCTCCGCACGGCCTCGATCGTCGGTGCCGCCGAGTACGTCAAGGCGCGCCTCGACGCGGGGGTCACCGACGGACTCGCCAACCGGCAGGTCGTCGACTCCGTGCTGCGCCGGCCCGACGAGCCGGGCGAGCTGCTCGCCTACTGGACCTCCCGGTACGGCCGCAACGTGCCCAAGCCCGTGAAGCGGGGCGTCGCCGACGCCGTACGACGGCTCTACGGCGCCACGTCCCTGCTGAAGTACGACACCGCGTCCAAGGGCTACCGCTTCGGCGACATCCTCAACCTCGTGCACGCGGCGCCCGACCCGGCGAAGCCGTGGCAGGGCGACCTGTTCCGGTACGCGCTGGACCGGCGCCACAACCCGGACCGGGCCGAGGTCCCCACGTCCCTGTCCGCGCTCGTCGCCCACCGCGAGCTGATGGCGCTGCCGTCCGCCGAGCGGCGCGCGGTCGTCACCGGTCCGGACGGCGCGCGGCGGCTCGCCGCCGCGGGCATGACCTGGGAGGCGCTGGCCGGCTGGCTCCAGGGCCCCATGGACAAGGCCGCCTGGGAGGCGGTCATCCCCTCCATGGGGGCGATGGCGCTCGTCCGCAACCTGCGGAACTTCGACGAGGCGGGCGTGAGCGACGAGGTGGCGGCGCGGGTCGCCGCGAAGATCAGCGACCCGGTGCAGGTCGCGCGCTCGCGGCAGTTCCCGTTCCGGTACCTCGCCGCGTACCAGCACGCGCCGTCGCTGCGCTGGGCGTACCCGCTGGAGCAGGCGCTCGGGCACTCGCTGGCCAACGTGCCCGCGCTGCCCGGGCGGACGCTGGTGCTCGTCGACCGCTCGGGTTCGATGTTCTACTCGCGGCTGTCCGACCGCTCGGAGCTGAACCGGGCCGACGCGGCGGCGATCTTCGGTACGGCGCTGGCGCTGCGGGCCGCGGACGCGGATCTCGTCGAGTTCGGCACCAGCAGCAAGCGGGTGCCGTTCCGGGCGGGGGAGTCGGTGCTGAAGGTTCTCGAGCGGTTCGGGGATCTGGGGGGTACGAACACGAGCGAGGCGGTGCGGGCGCACTACCGGTCGCACGACCGGGTGCTCATCGTCACCGACGAGCAGGCCGCGCACAGTTCGTTCGGTGACCCGACCTCGCAGGTCCCGGAGCAGGTGCCGGTCTACACGTGGAACCTTGCCGGTTACCGTGCGGGCCACGGTCCGTCGGGGAAGGGGCGGGGGCACCGGCACACGTTCGGCGGCCTCTCGGACGCGGCCTTCCGGCTGGTGCCGCTTCTGGAGTCGGCACGGGATGCGGACTGGCCGTGGGCGGTGGCGTGAGGTTCGGCTGCGCGCCGGGCGTTCCGGGTGCGGTCCGGTGGGTGGGTCGGGGCCGTGCCGGTACATCCGTCCGTCGCCGCTGGATCAGACGTGGGTCGAGAGGCTTGACCTGCTCGATCCGAACGTAAGCGACGGACATCTGATGTACCGGCACGGCCCCTCCCGCCGGACGCCGGGTGCGGGCCGTGCGTGATTTTCAGCCCCCAGGCGGCAGAGTCAGCCCCTCCGGCGCTCGCCATCCTTCAGTCCCTCCGGCGTTCGCCATCTTCCAGCCCCGGGCGTTCGCCATTTTTCAGCCCCTCCGGCGTTTGAGGAGCGGGGGCTGGGGCGGAGCCCAGGGGCGGGAAGGGTAGGGGCGGAGGGGGCGAGAGAAGGCTTGGGGGAGGGGGTCCCTCCCGCGCCGGGGTCGAGGGGGATGACCTGTCGGGGTGGTGCCGGGGGTCAGAGGGACTGGGCTGCGGGCTTGACCATGCCGCGGACCGTGCGGCCCTTGACGAACTCGCCCATGGCGGTCATCTCCCACTCCCCGGAGAACTGCTTGATCAGCTTCGCCATCATCACGCCCGTCTGCGCCTCCGCGTTGGTGAGGTCGAAGCGGACGAGCTCCTCGCCGGTGGCGGCGTCGATGAGGCGGCAGTAGGCCTTGGCGACCTCGGTGAACTTCTGGCCGGAGAAGGAGTTGACCGTGAAGACGAGGCCGGTGACCTCCTGGGGGAGGCGGCCGAGGTCGACGGTGATCACCTCGTCGTCCCCGCCGCCCTCACCGGTGAGATTGTCGCCGGAGTGCTTGATCGCGCCGTTCACGATCGACAGCTTGCCGAAGTAGCAGCTGTCGATGTGGTTGCGCTGCGGCCCGAACGCGATGACCGAGGCGTCCAGGTCGATGTCCTTGCCGCGGTACGCGGGCTCCCAGCCGAGACCCATCTGGACCTGGGAGAGGAAGGGACGGCCGCCCTTGACCAGGGACACCGTCTGGTTCTTCTGGAGGCTGACCCGGCCCTTGTCGAGGTTGATCTTGCCGGCGCCCGGCGCGGCGGCGGGGGGCGCCGGGGGCGCCGCCGGGGCGGGCGGGGCGGAGAGGCGGGGGTCCGCGGCCGGCGCCGGGGGCGTCACGGGGGCCTGCGGTGCGGGGGCGGGCTGGGCGGCGGGAGCGGGCTCCTCCACGCTCACGCCGAAGTCGGTGGCGATGCCCGCCAGGCCGTTCGCATACCCCTGGCCGACGGCGCGGGCCTTCCACGCGCCGTTGCGGAGGTAGACCTCGACGATCACCAGGGCCGTCTCCGTGCCCAGCTGGGGCGGGGTGAAGGTGGCCAGCACCGCGTTGTCGTCCGCGTTGCGGATGGTGGCGGTGGGCTCGATGCCCTGGAAGGACTGGCCCGCGGCGTCCGGGCTCGCGGTGACGACGATCTTCTCGATGCCCGGCGGGACCGCCGCGGTGTCCACGATGATCGCGTCCGGCGCCGTGCCGCCGCCGGAGCGGTAGGTCACGCCCGGGCCGGTGGGCTGGTTGTAGAAGATGAAGTCCTCGTCGGAGCGCACCTTGCCGTCGGCGGTGAGCAGCAGGCTCGACACGTCGAGCCGCACCGGGGCGGTGACGTCCACCGTCACGCGCGAGACGGGGAGAGGGATGTTCGAGCCGGGGGTCATAGCTGTCATGACTGGGGTAACGAGCGGAGGCGCTTTACCGTTCCCTTACCCAAGAGTGAGTTGCGGGGGCGGCCCCGGAGGCGCCCCCGCCGCTCGGATCTCCGGTCAGGGCACGACGACGATCTTCCGTCCGACGCCCGAGGCGAACTGCTCCAGGGCCTCGGGATAGCTGGTCAGCGGGAGCCGGTCGCTGATGAAGACCGACGGGTCGAGGACCCCCGTGGCGAAGAGCTCCGCCGCGCGCTCGAAGCTGTGCAGCACGGCCATCGAGCCGGTGATGGTGATCTCCTGGTTGTAGATGCGGTACGGGTCGATGGTGACCCGGGTGGCGTAGTCGGCCACGCCGAACTGGAGGAAGGTGCCGGCCTTGGCGACCCGGTCCAGGCCGTCCTGGATCGCGGCGGCGTTCCCGGTCGCGTCGATGACCAGGTCCCAGCCCTGCGGCCGGTCCAGCTCGTCGGGGTTCGCCGCCGACGCGGAGACGCCGAGCTGCCGGGCGGTGGCGAGGCGCTCCGCGTTGAGGTCGACGACGTCGACACTGGCGGCGCCGGTGCGCTTGGCGAGCTCCAGCATCATCAGGCCCATGGTTCCGGAGCCGTAGATGAGCACGTGGGCGCCGAGCCGGGACTGCAGGACGTCGTAGCCGCGGACGGCACAGGAGAGCGGTTCGACGAGGGCCGCGTCCTGGGTGCGGACGTGCTCGGGGAGTTTCACGCAGTTCGCGACGGGGGCGGTCGCGTACTGGGCGGCTCCGCCCGCGGTGGTGACGCCGATCGCGGCCCACCTCTCGCAGAGGTTGTTGTGGCCCGTACGGCAGTACCGGCACTCGTAGCAGTACAGGGACGGGTCGACGGCCACCCGGTCGCCGACGGCGAGTTCGGTGACCTGGGTGCCGACGCCGACGATCTCGCCCGCGAACTCGTGGCCCGGCACGATCGGCAGCTTGGGCGCGAACTCGCCCTGGAGGATGTGCAGATCGGTGCCGCACAGGCCGCAGGCGGCGACCTCGACCACGACCTCGCGGGGGCCGGGCGTCGGGTCCGGGACCTCGGCGACGACGGCACGGCCGACGGACTCGATGACTGCGGCCTTCATTTCACGGCTCCCAACGACAGGCCCTGGACCAGTTTGTCCTGGGCGGCGAACCCCGCGGCGAGCACCGGCAGGGAGACGACGAGCGACGCGGCGCACACCTTGGCCAGGAACAGGCCCTGGCTGGTGATGAATCCGGTGAGGAAGACGGGTGCGGTCTCGGCGACCACACCCGTGAGCACCCGGGCGAAGAGCAGTTCGTTCCAGCTGAAGATGAAGCAGATCAGCGCGGTCGCGGCGATGCCCGGCAGGGCGATGGGGGCGACCACGCGCGCGAGGACGGTCGGCAGCCGGGCCCCGTCGATCTGCGCCGCCTCGATCACCGCGACGGGGACCTCGGCGAGGAAGGACTGCATCATCCACACCGCGATCGGCAGGTTCATCGAGGTGTAGAGGATGACCAGCAGCCAGATGTTGTCGAGCATGCCGGTGTTCTTGGCGAAGAGGTAGATCGGCAGGAGGCCCGCCACGACGGGGAGCATCTTGGTCGACAGGAAGAAGAACAGGACGTCGGTCCACTTCTTCACCGGGCGGATGGACAGCGCGTAGGCCGCCGGGAGGGCGAGCAGCAGGACGAACAGGGTGGAGACGACGGAGGCCACCGTGGAGTTGATGAGCGCGGGCCAGGGGCTCGCGCCGCCGCCCGTGCCGAAGAAGTCCCGGTAGCCGTCGAGCGTGAGGGCGGCGCCGAACGCGGGCGGGTTCTTGGCCGCGTCGGACTCGGAGTGGAAGGAGGTCAGCGCCATCCAGGCGATGGGCAGGAAGAACACGATGCCGAGCGCCCAGGCGACCAGGCCCAGGCCGGCTCCCTTGGCGCGGCGGGGGCGGGCGTTCGTCGCGGTGGTACTCATCAGCGGGACGCCTCCTCGCGGAACAGGGACGACACGACGCGCAGGGCGAAGGTCGCGATGATGATCGAGCCGATGACGACCAGGACGCCGGCGGCCGAGGCGAGGCCGTTCTCGTGGGCCTGGTAGAAGCTCTGGTAGACGGTGTAGGGCAGGTTCGCGGTGCCCAGGCCGCCGGAGGTGAGGGTGAACACGGCGTCGAAGTTCTGCACGATGTAGATCGAGCCGAGGAGCGCGCCGAGTTCGAGATAGCGGCGCAGGTGCGGCAGGGTCAGGTAGCGGAAGACCTGCCAGGGGCTCGCCCCGTCGACCTGGGCGGCCTCCATCTGCTGGTGGTCGCGGCTCTGCAGGCCGGCGAGCAGGATCAGCATCATGAACGGCGTCCACTGCCAGACGAGCGAGGCCTCGACCGCGAGCAGCGGGGTGTTCGAGATCCAGTCGGGCTGGGGGCCGCCCACGGCGTGCAACAGCCCGTTGAGCAGGCCGTATTCGGGGTTGTAGAGCACGTGCTTCCACAGCAGGGCGGCGGCGACCGGGACGACCAGGAACGGGGCGATCAGCAGTGTGCGGACGATGCCGCGGCCGCGGAACCTCCGGTCCAGGAGCAGGGCGAGCACCAGGCCGAGGACGAGGCTGACCAGGACGACGGTGACGGTCAGCAGGATCGTGGTCCAGACGGAGTGCCGCAGGTCGGCGTCGGTCAGGACGTCCGAGTAGTTGCCGAAGCCGGTGAAGTGACGGGCCTTCGGATAGAGCGCGTTCCAGTCGAAGAACGAGATCACCAGGGCCGCGACGAAGGGGAGTTGGGTCACCACGATCATGAAGATCAGGGCCGGTAGCAGGGGGCCGCGTCTGGCCCAGGCGCGCAGCCGGGCCGATGGCTGTCCGAGGGTGCGTACGGGTGGAGCGGCCACGCGGGCCGTTGTCGTGGCGGTCATCGTCCCTCGTACTCCTTGGAGATCTTCTCGGCGAGTTTCTGGGACTTGCTCAGGGCCGCGTCGACGGACTGGCGTCCGGCGATGGCCGCGCTGATCTCCTGCGAGACCTTGGTGCCGAGGTCGGTGAACTCGGGGATGCCGACGAACTGGATGCCGGGCGCGGGGCGGGGCTGGACGCCGGGGTCCTTGGGCCGGGCTCCCTCGATGGCCTCGCGGGTCATGTCCTGGAAGGCCGCGGCCTCCTTGCGGTAGTCGGCGTTGGCGTAGGTCGAGGCGCGTTTGCCCGCGGGTACGTCGGACCAGCCGGCGGTGTCCCCGACCAGTTGCTCGTACTGCTTGCTGGACGCCCAGGAGACGAACTTCCAGGCCTTGTCCGAGTTGTGCGAGGCCTTCTGCATGCCCCAGGCCCAGGTGTAGAGCCAGCCGGACGACTTCGTCCTCTCGACCGGCGCGGGGACGTAGCCGAGCTTGCCCTTGACGGGGGAGTCCTTGGCCTCCAGCAGGCCCGCGGCGGACGTGGCGTCGTACCACATGGCGGTCTTGCCCTGCGTCATGTTGTTGAGGCACTCGGCGAAGCCGGCCTGGGCGGCGCCGGACTCGCCGTGCTCCCGGACGAGGTCCACGTAGAACTTGGTGGCCTTCTCGAACTCGGGTGAGTTCAGGCGTGCTTGCCAGTCCTTGTCGAACCAGGTGCCGCCGAAGGTGTTCACGACGGTGGTGAGCGGTGCCATGATCTCCCCCCAGCCGGGCAGGCCGCGCAGGCAGATGCCCTTCATGTCGGACTCGGCGCCGTCCGCCTTCGCCGCGAGGTCGCCGACCTGCTGCCAGGTGGGGTGCGCGGGCATCTTCAGGCCCTTCGCGGCGAACACGTCCTTGCGGTACATCAGGAAGGACGACTCGCCGTAGAACGGCTGCCCGTAGAGCTTGCCGTCGTCGGCGGTCAGCGACTGCCGCATGGGCCTGAGGATGTCCCGCTCGTCGTACGTGCCGTCCTTGGCGACGTAGGAGTCCATCTCGTGCAGCCAGCCGTTGCGGGCGTAGATGGGTATCTCGTAGTTGGACAGGGTGGCGACGTCGTACTGGCCGGCCTGGTTGGCGAAGTCCTGGCTGATCTTGTCGCGGACGTCGTTCTCCGGCAGGACGGTGAAGTTCACCTTGATGCCGGTGTCCTTGGTGAAGTGGGCCTTGGTGAGCTTCTGCAGCTCGACCATCTGCGGGTTGTTCACCATCAGGACGTTGATGGAGTTCCCGCCGGAGCCCGCCCCGCCCGCCCCGGCCCAGCAGCCGGAGAGGAGCGGGGTGAGCAGCGTCCCTGCGGCGGCCGCGACGAGCAGGGTGCGCGGCCTCCGTCGGCTCGGGGTTCGCATGGATCACTCCTGGTGGAATGGGGAGACAGAGGCGGTACGAGGCATGGGGGTGCCCCGGAGGGGTGGAGGTGGAACGGGGTCGTTGGGTTGTCAGACGCGGATGACCTGGGGGCCCTGGAGCGAGTAGCGGTGCGCCTCGGACGCCGGGAGCAGCGTGCTCGTGACGATCGCCTCCAGGGCGCTGATGTCGGCGAACCGGCAGAAGCTGACGGCGCCGAACTTGGTGTGCACCCCGGCGAAGACGGTGCGCCGGGACGCCCTGATCGCCTGTGCTTTGACCTCGCTGACGGCCGGGTCGGGGGTGGTGAGGCCGTGTTCGCGGGAGATGCCGTTGGCGCCGATGAAGGCCAGGTCGATGACGAAGCCGGCGAGCATCTTCGTCGTCCAGTGGTCGACGGTGGCGAGGGTGCCGGGCCGGACCCGGCCGCCGAGCAGCAGGACGCTCGTGTTCTCGGCCTCGGCGAGCGCGCCGGCGGTGGCGAGGGAGGCGGTGACGACGGTCAGCTGCCGGTCCCGGGGGAGCGCCTCGGCGATGAGCTGCGGGGTGAACCCCTCGTCGACGAAGACGGTCTCGGCGTCCCCGAGGAGTTCGGCCGCCGCGGCGGCGATCCGGCGCTTCTCGGGCACATGGCTCGTGGTGCGGAAGGCGAGCGTGGTCTCGAAGCCGGCGCTCTCCACGGGGTAGGCGCCGCCGTGGGTGCGGCGTACCAGGCCGTGGTCCTCCAGGGTGCGCAGATCGCGCCGTACGGTCTCCTTCGCGACGCCCAGGGTGACGGCGAGTTCGGTGACGTCGACCGAGCCCGTGCGGCGCGCGACCCGGACGATCTCGCGCTGCCGTTCTTCCGCCGTCATCGCCGTCATGGCTCTCACCCGCCCCCTCGCGCTCCGTCGCGCACTGCCCGTTCGGGCCCGGTGGAGCCCTTCAGGGAAGTTCTACAGCGGGTGTCGGCCACTGACCAGGCCTGTTGCCTGCCCGATCCTGCCCGGCTGTGCCCGTTCGGCCTCACCGTCATCGGCGGTCGACCTGGGACGGAGCGTGGAGAGGGGGGTGATCGGGCAGGGTCCGTGCCCGAACAGGGAAGCGGGCGGGCCCGTTCGGTGCCCGCCCGCCGTCTCGCCCCCGGCCGCCGTGTCAGTACGGCCAGATCGGCGGGTGCGTGGTGAAGTGGCCGCCCAGGTGGGCGTGGTCCGGGTTGTCCGGGTCGAGGTCGCCCTGCTCGGCGATCAGCTTCTCGGCGTACGGTTCGGAGTCGTCGCGCGGCTCGTAGCCGAGGGCCCGGGCGGTCGAGAGGTCCCACCACAGGCGGGTGTTGGCGGAGGAGCCGTAGACGACGGTGTGTGCCACGTCCTCGGCGGTGAGGGCGGCGTGGAAGAGGCGGGCGCCGTCCTCGGGGCTCATCCAGACCGACAGCATGCGCACGCTGCCGGGCTCGGCGAAACAGGAGCCGATGCGCACCGAGACGGTCTCCAGGCCGTGCTTGTCCCAGTAGAGCTGGGCGAGGTCCTCGCCGAACGACTTGGACAGTCCGTAGAAGGTGTCCGGGCGGCGCGGGGTGTCGACCGGGATCAGCGGATCGTCGCCCTGCGGGCGCGGGGTGAAGCCCACCGCGTGGTTGGAGGAGGCGAAGACGATCCGGCGTACGCCCTCCTCGCGTGCAGCCTCGTACAGGTTGTACGTCCCCTCGATGTTGGCCTTGAGGATCTTGTCGAAGGAGGCCTCCAGGGAGATCCCCGCGAGGTGGACGATCGCGTCGACACCCCGTACGGCCTCGCGCAGCGCCGCCCGGTCCGCGAGGTCGGCGGTGATCGCGGCGGGTTCGCCCTCGACGGGGAGCATGTCGAGCAGCCGGAGGTCGTAGCCGTACCGCGGCAGCAGTCCGCGCATCAGGGTGCCGAGTCCGCCGGCGGCGCCGGTGAGCAGAACGGTGCGGGGAGCGGGCATGCGGGGGTCTCCTCGGTGCGGGCCGGTGTGCCGGGGCGGGGGCTCCGTCGGCCGGTCGGCGGGGCGTCCGCCGGGCGGCCCTATTCGTGTACGAGATTCACATCCGTGGACACGCTAAGGATCGCTGACGTGCTGCGTCAAGTGTCACGCGGACGGGGGAAATCCGCCTCCGTCTTGCGCGTTTGCGCGCTTGACCGGCCCGGAGGTGGCGGCTTAGCGTGGGCGCGTTCAGAAATATAGACGTGGATCAGAAGCGTGCACTCGGTGGGCACCTTTTTAGGGAGAGTCCGTGACGTCAGCCCCTCTCGCCGCCCGGCTGAAAATCCCCAGCGGGCCGCTGTTCTTCCCCGTCACCGCGTACGGTCCCGACGGCGCCGTCGCTCTCGACGTCTACCGGGAGCACGTGCGGCGCGGCGTCGAGGCCGGAGCCGCGGCGGTCTTCGCGGCCTGCGGCACGGGCGAGTTCCACGCGCTCACGCCCGAGGAGTTCGAGGCCTGCGTGCGGACCGCCGTGGAGGCGACCGAGGGACGGGTGCCGGTGATCGCGGGCGCCGGATACGGCACCGCCCTCGCCGTCCGCTACGCACGCCTCGCGGAGGCCGCCGGGGCCGACGGGCTGCTCGCCATGCCGCCCTACCTCGTGGTCGCCGGGCAGGAGGGCCTGCTGCGCCACTACCGTGAGGTCGCCGCCGCCACCTCGCTGGACGTCATCGTCTACCAGCGCGACAACGCCGTCTTCACCCCGGAGAGCGTGGTCGAACTCGCCCGCACCGACGGGATCATCGGCTTCAAGGACGGCCTCGGCGACCTGGACCTGATCCAGCGGACCGTGAGTGCCGTCCGCAGCGAGGTGCCCGGCGAGTTCCTCTACTTCAACGGCCTGCCGACGGCCGAACTGACCGGACTCGCCTACCGGGGCGTGGGCATCACGCTCTACTCCTCGGCCGTCTTCTGCTTCGCGCCCGAGATCGCCCTGGCCTTCCACCGGGCCCTGAACTCCGGGGACGACACGACGGTGAACCGGCTGCTGGACGGCTTCTACCGGCCCTTCGTCGATCTGCGGGCGCAGGGCCGCGGTTACGCGGTCGCCCTCGTCAAGGCCGGGGTCCGGTTGCGCGGTCTGGACGTCGGCGAGGTGCGGCCCCCGTTGCACGAGCCCACCGAGGACCACGTGAAGCAGCTCGCCCAGCTCACCGACCGCGGGTACGCGCTGCTGGAGGAGATGTGAGGGCGTCCGCGTTCCTGTACCCCTGGGACGTCAACGGAGATCCCGAGGCCGCCGCGAGGACCGCCGCGCTCGGCGTACGGCAGGTGACGCTCGCCTCCGCGTACCACTCCACCCGCGCGCTGACCCCCCGCCACCCCCGGCACCGCGTCGTCACGGCCGAACACGCCGCCGTTCTGTACCCGTTGGACGAGTCCCGCTGGGCGGAACGCGTCCTGCGCCCCCACCCGGCCGGGGACTGGGCGCCCGGTGACGCGTACGGCGAGGCGGCCGCCGCGCTCGCCGGCGCCGGGCTCGACGTGCACACCTGGGTCGTCCTCGCGCACAACTCCCGTATGGGGGAGGACCATCCGTCGACCTCCGTCGTCAACGCCTATGGGGACCGCTACCCGTGGGCCCCCTGCGTTGCCCAGCCCGCCACCCGCGCCCACCTGACCGACCTGGCGGTGGAGGCCGCGGTCCGCCCCGGTGCCGCCGGTACGGAGCTGGAGTCGCTCGGCTGGTACGGACTCGCCCACCTGCACGCCCACGACAAGATCGGCGGCGTCCCGCTCGGGGACGCCGGGCACTACCTCATGTCGCTCTGCTTCTGCGCCGCGTGCGCCGACGGGTACGACCGACACGGCCTGGACGCCGAGGAGTTGGCGTCCTTCGTGCGGAGCGCGCTGGACCCGGTGTGGCGGGGCGCCCCGTCCGACGGCGGCTGGGCCGGAGTCGAGAAGCTCCTCGGCGCGGAGACCGCAGCGGCCACCCGCGCCTGGCGCGACGCGGTGGCCCGCTCGCTCCAGGAGGAGACGGTCCGGTCCGTACGCTCCGCCGCACCCCCCGGCTTCCAGATCCTGCTGCACGCCGACCCCGTCTCCTTCCACTGCGGCGCCAACGCCGGTGTCGACCCGCGGCACATCCTCTCCGTGGCGGACGGCGTGGTCGTCCCGTGCGCCGGAGGCACGGGCCTGCTCACTCCGTTCGCCGAGACGGCCGCCCCCGGCAAGGTCCTCGCGGCCAACTTCACCGTGGTGTCCGGAATGGGCGGCCGCCCGGAAACCCTCGCCGCCGACGCGTCCCGCGCGGCGGAACTGGGCGCGACGGAACTCCGCCTGTACCACGCGGGCTTGGCCTCGGACCAGGACCTGGAGAGGGTGAGGCAGGCACTGGCAGGCATGTGACCCTGCGGGAGGATCCCGTCCCCCCGGCGCTTGACGAGGGGGGCCCAGGCGGAGCCCCGGGGGGACGGGCAGGGGCGGAGGGGGCGGAACACCGCGGTCTCGTCAGCCCGGCACCCGTGCCGGACCCTTCCGGAGGAGGGGCCCCAGCGTCACGAGCCGAGCCACGCCCAGCACGGGCAGCAGAACCCGGTGGTCGACGAGTTCGACGAGCCCCGCGCCGAGGGCGAGTCCGACGGCGTTGGGCGCGTACAGCAGCGTGTTCAGTGAGGCGGACGCCCGCCCCAGCAGCTCGGCCGGGGTCTCCCGCTGCACCGCCGTGAACGCGGCGACGAGCACACACGGCAACCCGAGCCCCACCCCCACACTGCAGGCGAGCGCCACCGCGTCGAGGGGTACGGCCCGCAGGGTCACCGCGACGGCGGTGAGCGCGATCCCGCAGGCGGCGAACCGCCGCTCGCCGAGCCTGCGCAGCAGCGTCCCGGACGCCAGTCCCACGGCCACGGACCCGGCGCCCTGGGCGACGTACAGCAGCCCGACGTACGCGGGGGAGTGGCCGAGTCCCTCGGCCACCGCGTACACCGTGGCGCCGTTGATCCCGGCGAAGAACATGGTCGTCCCGCCGGCGCGGACCAGCGGCCACAGACCGGGGTGCCGCCGCAGATGCCGGACGCCCTCCGCGGTCCGGGCCCGCAGACTTTCGGGGGGCCCGGCCTCCCTCGACGGCGGCGTCTCACGGACCCGCAGCAGCGCGTACACCCCCGCCGCCAGCGCGAACGTCACCGCGTCCAGCAGTGCGACGCATGGGCCGCCGTACGCCGCGTAGAGGCCCGCCCCGGCGAGCGGGGCCAGCAGCTTCATGCCCTCGTTGGCCGTCATGCGCAGGCCGTTGAAGTCCCCGAGGAGGCGCGCGTCGAGCGCGGTCGCCAGCAGGGCGGACTCGGCGGCGTCCTGGACGACGCCGACGGTGCCGTAGACCAGCAGCACCGCGAACAGGATCCACAGGCCGCCCCGGCCGTCCACGGCGTACAGGACGGGGAGCAGGGCGGCCAGCAGGAGGTTCGTCGCGAGGAGCAGCGGGCGGCGGCGGGTGCGGTCGGCGAGGGTGCCGAGCGCGGGGCCGACGAGGGTGGGGGCCCAGAGGGCGAAGACGCAGAGCGCGGCGAGCCCGTCCGAGCCCGTCAGGTCCTTCACCCAGATGCCCGAGACCAGCCACATCGCCGACGTCCCGAACCCGGAGACGACCACACCGGTCAGATACAGCCCCGCGTCGCGGTCGCCCAGAACACGTGTCCCTGTCCATGTCATGGCAGGTGATCGTGGTCCTAAGGCGACCGCGCCGGGATCGGGCACCTGCCCTATCCGAGAGCCCGAGGCCGAGAGCCCGAGGCGGTGGGCCTCAGCCGCGCAGCAGCGCGCAGACGAAGTTCTCCTCGACCCCGCGCAGCTTCTCCAGCAGTTCCGGCTTGGTCTCCTTGTTCACCTGGGTGGTGAGGGAGAACGTCAGCGACCGCCGGCCGTCGGGCGTCGCGGCGATCAGCTGGGTGTAGCCGGGGAAGTTGCCGGTGTGGCCGAGGACCACGCCGCAGCGGGTGGTGTAGCGGAAGATCGCCTCGCCCGCCGCGTTCTTGCCCGGACCCGCCGGCTCCGACGCCCCGTCGACCCAGCGGCGCTGCTCGCGCAGGGTGGCCGGGGAGATCAGGGACCCGCTCGCGTAGCCGCGGACGAAACGCGTCATGTCCGCCGGGGTCGAGACGATGCCGCCCGACGCCCACACGCCCGACGCGCCGAGCACCTCGCTGATGTCCTCCGGCGGGTCGGGCGGCTGGACGTCGTAGCCGTGCATGTACGGCTCGGGCAGCCGGTAACCCTGCGGGAGGCTCGTGTCGCGCAGGCCCAGAGGCCGGTAGACGAGGTTGCGCAGCAGGTCCTCGTAGCGCTTGCCGGTCGCCGCCTCGGCCATCAGCGCGACCGCGATGTTGTCGGAGTTCGAGTACGTGTACCGCGATCCCGGACGGAACAGCAGCGGTTCGCCGGCCACGTAGTCGAGGAGGTGCCGGGAGTCGAAGCGGTGGTGCGGGTCGGCGGTGAGGATCTTGATGAACTCGGGGCTCTGCGTGTAGTCGGGCAGCCCGCTGGTGTGGTTGAGGAGCTGGCGCAGGGTCACCGCGTGCCACTTCTTCGGCAGGGACGGCAGCCGGCGCCCGATGGTGTCGCCGAGCCGGAGCGCGCCCTTGTCCACCAGGCCCAGCGCGACGGCGCCGCTGAACGCCTTCGCGGTACTGGCGATGCGCATGTGGTCGTCGGGAGAGATCGGGCGCCCGCTCTCGAGGTCGGCCACACCGGCGCGCACGACGCGGGTGTCGCCGTCTCGGCGCAGGAGGGCGATGACACCGGGCGGCCCGCCGGGGCTGCGCACCAGGTCGTCGAGCTGCTTGCGCAGCGCCCGGTCGTGGTCGCGGTCGGTCGACGCGGCGGCGTCGGCGCCGGCGGGTGCGGACACGACGCCGGTCAGGCAGGCGGCGGCCAGCAGCGCGCCGAGCGGCAGGCGCCAGCGGGGGCGGCGGGACAGGGGTGACGAAGGCATGGGGGTTCTCCCGAGTCGGACGGAGGCCGGAGCACGCTCAGCTTCGATCCCGTGCCCGTCGTCCGCCCGCGCCGCTGCTGCATACGGCGCAGCGGGCCGACGGCGTTGGGCCGTCCGGCCGACTCCCCGGCGGCCCGGGCGGGGGCCGTCGCCGGGGAACCGATGAGTTCCGCGCGCGGACGGGGTCCACATCAGGAGTGGACCCACGTTCCCGGAGCCCCCGGGTTCGTACACGCCAAGGAGCAGCGGATGACCGTCCAGACCTTCGACCTCGGGCCGCAGGCCCTGATCGTGGCGCGTCTCGCGGAGGGCGTCACGGACGCGCACCTCGACGGCGCCACCCCGTGCCCGGAGTACGCGGTGCACCACCTCCTGGGACACCTGACGGGCCTGGCCGTCGCCTTCCGCGACGCCGCGCGGAAGGACCTGGGAGCCTCGACCGACACCGCCCCCGACTCCGCGTTGCCCGACATCGGGCCCGACTGGCGGGAGGCCCTGCCGAAGGCGCTCGACGAACTCGCCGACGCCTGGCGGGACCCGGCGGCGTGGACCGGGACGACCCGGGCGGGCGGAGTGACCCTGCCGGGGCCGGTGGCGGGTACCGTGGTCGCCGACGAACTGGCCGTGCACGGCTGGGACCTCGCCCGCGCCACCGGCCAGGAGTACGCCCCCGACGAGGCCGCGCTGCAGGCCGCGCACAGCTTCCTCGCCGCCGTGGCGGAGGACCCGACGGGCGGCGGAGGCATCTTCGGCCCCGTCGTCCCGGTGCCCGACGACGCGCCCCTCCTCGACCGCGTGATCGGCCTCAGCGGCCGCGACCCCGGCTGGACTCCGTAGGGCGTGTCCGCAGTCCCGTCCGGATCCCCAACGGTTTTCCTGTCAGAAGTGTTGACGGGGACAGGTGCCTCTCCTACTTTCAACGCGTCGTACTTCGTACGTCATATATGAGACGCGATATGTGAGATACGAGAGGCGCGCATGACGGCTGTGCCCACGCCCACCCCGATCCCGTCCCGCACCCAGGTCGTGCTGGACGGGATCAAACACCGCATCCTCACCGGGCAGTTGCCCCCGGGAGCCGCCCTGGTCGAGACCGACCTCGCCGCACAGTTCGGTGTCTCGAAGACACCCGTGCGCGAAGCGCTCAAGACCCTGGCCGGCACCGGGCTCGTCGTGATGAACCAGTACAAGGGCGTCACGGTGCGCATGGTGGACGCGGACATGGCGCGCGAGGTGTACGACGTGCGGCTGCTCCTCGAACCCGAGGCGCTGCGCCGCTCAGTGCTCCTCGGTGCCGGCCTCGACGCCGCCCGGGACGCGCTCGCCGGCGCCGACGGCGCCGGCGACACCGCCGAACGCTCCCTCGCCAACCGGGAGTTCCACCGCGCCCTGTACGCGCCCTGCGGCAATCCGCTGCTCGGCCGGATGCTCGACGAGGTCCGCGACCAGGCGGCCCTCGTCTCCGCGGTCGCCTGGGCGGCCGACCCGTCCTGGGAACGGGAGGCGAGCGAACACCGGGAGATCCTGCGGCTCGCGCTCGACGGCGACGCCGACGGAGCGGCCGGAGCGCTGCACGCCCACATCGCGTCGTTCGTGCAAAGGGCCTTCCCTCAGGGCCGGGCGGAGGACGGACAGGAATGACAGCGACGTTCGAGACCCAGCGGGCCGCCCTCGCCCAGGTCGTGGCGATCCCGGTGACGCCGTTCGCCGAGGACGGCACGATCGACCGCGACGCCCACCGGACCCTGCTGCGCCGGCTGGTCGACGGCGGAGTCCGCACCCTGACCCCCAACGGCAACACCGGCGAGTTCTACGCCCTGACGCCCGAGGAGCGGCGGCTCGTCCTGGAGTTGACGGTCGAGGAGGCCGGTGACCGAGCGGTCGTGCTGGCCGGTGTCGGCCACGACGTGCCGACCGCCGTCGCCTCCGCACGGCATGCGGCCGACCTCGGAGCGGGGATGGTGATGGTCCATCAGCCCGTCCATCCCTACGTCTCCGACGGCGGCTGGGTCGACTACCACCGGGCCGTCGCCGAGTCCGTGCCCGACCTCGGCGTCGTGCCGTACATCCGCAACCCGCTGCTCCCGGGCGAGCGGCTCGCCGAACTCGCGGACGCCTGCCCGAACGTCGTCGGAGTCAAGTACGCCGTCCCCGACGCCGCCCGCTTCGCCGCCTTCGCGCGGGACGCCGGACTGGAACGGTTCGTGTGGGTGGCCGGACTCGCCGAACCGTACGCGCCCTCGTACTTCTCGGCCGGGGCCACCGGCTTCACCTCGGGCCTCGTGAACGTCGCCCCGACCCTCTCCCTGAACATGATCGAAGCGCTCCGGTCCGGCGACTACCCGGCCGCGATGAAGGTCTGGGAGCAGATCCGCCGCTTCGAGGAGCTGCGCGGGGCGAACGCCTCCGCGAACAACGTGACCGTGGTCAAGGAGGCCCTGGCCTCACTCGGTCTGTGCCGCCGCGACGTGCGCCCGCCGAGCCGGCCGCTGGCCGGGAGCGAGCGCTCCGAGGTCGCCGCCATAGCCGCCGGGTGGCCCCTGTGAAGCGGCCCGAGGACCTCCGCAGCCATCAGTGGTACGGCACCGAGGGGCTCCGTTCGTTCAGCCACCGGGCCCGGACCCGGCAGCTCGGCTACCTGCCCGAGGAACACCTCGGCAAGCCGGTGATCGCGATCCTCAACACCTGGTCCGACATCAACCCCTGCCACGTCCACCTGCGCGAGCGCGCACAGGCCGTGAAGCGGGGCGTGTGGCAGGCCGGGGGATTCCCGCTCGAATTCCCGGTGTCCACGCTCAGTGAGACCTTTCAGAAGCCGACACCGATGCTCTACCGCAACCTCCTCGCCATGGAGACGGAGGAGTTGCTGCGGTCGTACCCCGTCGACGGCGCGGTGCTGATGGGCGGCTGCGACAAGTCCACGCCCGCGCTGCTCATGGGCGCGGCCTCGGTCGACCTGCCGGCGGTCTTCGTGCCGGCCGGGCCGATGCTCCCGGGCCACTGGCGCAGCGAAGTCCTCGGCTCGGGCACCGACATGTGGAAGTACTGGGACGACCGGCGTGCCGGACTCATCGGTGACTGCGAGATGGCCGAACTGGAGAGCGGTCTCGCGCGGTCACCGGGACACTGCATGACGATGGGCACGGCGTCCACCCTGACGGCCGCGGCGGAGGCGCTCGGCGTCACCGTGCCGGGCGCGTCGAGCATCCCCGCCGTCGACTCGGGCCACGAGCGGATGGCCGCGGCCGCCGGACTCCGGATCGTCGAACTCGTGCGCCAGGACCGCCGGTTGAGTGACATCCTCACCGCCGGGGCCTTCGAGGACGCCGTGACCACGGTGCTCGGCCTGGGCGGTTCCACGAACGCCGTGATCCACCTGATCGCCATGGCCGGGCGTGCCGGTGTCACCCTCACGCTGGGCGACTTCGACCGGATCGCCCGGACCGTGCCGGTCCTCGCCAACGTCCGGCCCGGCGGTCGGACGTACCTCATGGAGGACTTCCACTTCGCGGGCGGGCTGCCCGGGTTCCTGTCGCGGATCACCGATCTGCTGCACCTGGACCGGCCCACGGTGTCCCACGACAGCCTGCGCGAGCAACTGGCGAACGCGCGGGTGCACGACGACGACGTCATCCGCACCCGGGAGAACCCGGTCGCGGCCGAGGGAGGGGTGGCCGTCCTGCGCGGCAACCTCTGCCCGGACGGCGCCGTCATCAAGCACATCGCCGCCGAGCCGCACCTGCTCCGGCACACCGGTCCCGCGGTCGTCTTCGACGACTACCGCACCATGCAGCGGACCATCGACGACCCGTCGCTCGGCATCACCGCGGACAGCGTGCTGGTGCTACGGGGCGCGGGGCCCAAGGGCGGCCCGGGCATGCCCGAGTACGGGATGCTTCCCATCCCCGAGCACCTGCTCAAGCAGGGCGTCCGGGACATGGTGCGGATCTCCGACGCCCGTATGAGCGGCACGAGTTACGGCACCTGCGTGCTGCACGTGGCACCCGAGTCGTACGTCGGCGGCCCGCTCGCCCTGGTGCGGACAGGCGACACGATCACCCTCGACGTGGCGGCACGGTCACTCCGGCTCGACGTGGACGACGCGGAGCTGGAGCGCAGGCGGGCGGAGTGGACGCCGCCCCCCGTCCGGTACGAACGCGGCTACGGCGCGCTCTACACCGACCAGATCACCCAGGCCGACACCGGCTGCGACTTCGCGTTCCTGGCCCGGCCGGGCACGGTGCAGGACCCGTACGCGGGCTGAGACCCCGCACCCGCACGTGGAAGCGCTCGACCCATGGGGTCGTAGCAAGCGCTTCCTGTACCCGCTGTACCCGCCCCACTGCGAACGGAGAAACTGTCATGGCCCAAGCCGCAGCCGTGGCGAAGCCGCCCGCGCCACCCCGGCGGCGCCGTGCCTCCGCGACCCCGCGCAGGCTCCCGTATCTGCTGATCGCCCCGGCGGCGCTGCTGATGCTGGGCTTCATCGCCTACCCCGTCATCAGCGTCTTCTACTACAGCCTGCAGAACTACAACCCCACCAAACCCTGGCGCAACGGATACGCCGGCTTCGACAACTTCGTGCACGCCTTCACCGCGGACCCGCAGTTCTGGGACACGCTCACCTTCAGCGCGAAGTGGGTCGTCGTCGAGGTGGGGCTCCAACTGCTGTTCGGCCTGGCGCTCGCGCTGATCGTCAACCAGACCTTCGTCGGACGGGCCGTCGGACGCGCGCTGGTCTTCTCGCCGTGGGCCGTCTCCGGGGTGCTGACCTCGGCGATCTGGGTGCTGCTCTACAACTCCCAGACGGGCATCACCCGTTACCTCGCCGACGCGGGCATGGGCTCGTACGGCACGAGCTGGCTCTCGGACACCTCCACCGTCTTCCCGGCGGCGGTCGTCGCCGACCTGTGGCGGGGTGTGCCCTTCTTCGCGATCCTGATCCTCGCCGACCTCCAGTCCGTCTCCAAGGACCTGTACGAGGCCGCCGAGGTCGACGGGGCGAGCCGGGTCCGGCAGTTCCTGCACATCACCCTGCCGCACCTCAAGGACGCGATCATCCTGTCCACGCTGTTGCGCGCGGTGTGGGAGTTCAACAACGTCGACCTGCTCTACACGCTGACCGGCGGCGGACCCGCGGGGGAGACGACGACCCTGCCGCTGTACATCGCCAACACCAGCGTCGACGCCCACAACTTCGGCTACGCGTCGGCCCTGACGACCGTCGCGTTCGTGATTCTGCTGTTCTGCTCGATCGTCTATCTGCGGCTGAGCAGGTTCGGAGGCGGGGACAAGTGATCACCAAGGACGCCGGGACGATCGCCCCGGCCGCACCCGCCCCGCCCGCCGAGGAGCCGCCGCCCCGCCCCCGCACGCGGACCAGGCACCGTGCCTGGGACGAGGTCCCCCGGTGGCACGTCTACGTCCCCCTGGGTATCTACCTGCTCTTCACCCTGATCCCCTTCTACTGGATCCTGCTCTTCGCGCTGCGCCCCGCCGGGTCGACCTCGCTGGTGCCCTGGCCCATGACCTTCGACCACTTCGACAAGGTGTGGACCGAACGCAGCTTCGGGACCTACTTCCAGAACAGCGTGCTCATCGCCGTCGCCACCCTGGTGATGACGACCCTCGTCGCGCTCGCCGGCGGCTACGCGCTCGCCCGGTTCGACTTCAGGATCAAGCGCGGCTTCCTGCTGGCGCTGCTCTGCTCCCAGTTCGTCCCGGGCGCCCTGCTCCTGGTCCCGCTCTTCCAGATCTTCGCCAAGCTCCAGATGATCAACTCGCTGGCCAGTGTGGTCATCGCCGAGACCGTCTTCCAGCTGCCGCTGTCGATGATCCTGATCAGCGGGTTCATCCGGAACGTGCCGTACTCCCTGGAGGAGGCCGCCTGGGTGGACGGCTGCAACCGCTTCGACGCCTTCAGGATCGTCGTCCTGCCGCTGCTGCGGCCCGGGCTGATCGCCGTCGGCTCGTTCGCCTTCGTGCACGCCTGGAACCACTTCCTGTTCGCCCTGATGTTCCTCAGCGACCAGAGCAAGCAGACCATCCCGGTGGGCCTCAACACCCTGATGAGCTCCGACAGCGTCGACCTGGGAGCGCTCGCCGCGGGCGGCATCATCGCCGCCGTCCCCGTGGTCGTCGTCTTCGCGTTCATCCAGAAGTGGCTGATCACCGGGTTCAGCGCGGGGGCGGTGAAGGGATGAGGTCCGCGGCGCGGCCCGGCCGGACCGGGCAGGTGAACGCGGACACGGAGCGGCGCACGCCCCTGGGCGGCCCGGCGCCCCGGCGGGCCGGTGAACTCCCGCTCCCCGTCGTCCTCGCGGGTGCCCGCGGTCACGGCCGCCGGCACCTGGAGAACATCCGCCGGCTCCAGGGCGAGGGTCTCGTCCGTCTCGCAGGCGTGTGCGAGCTGACCCCGCTCGGCGCGGCGGAACTCGACGGGCAGCGCGTGGAGCAGTCCGCCGACCTCGGGGCCCTGCTCGACGCCACCGGCGCCGTCATCGCGGTGATCTGCACGCCCATCCCCACCCACACCGACCTGGCGCTGACCGCCACGCGCCGTGGCGTGCACCTGCTCCTGGAGAAGCCGCCGGCGCCGTCCTACGCCGAGTTCCGGCGGATGGCCGACGGCGTGGCCGCGGCGGGCGTCGCCTGCCAGATCGGCTTCCAGTCCCTCGGCTCGCACGCCGTGCCCGCCGTCCGGGAGCTGATCGCCCGGGGCGCGCTCGGCCGGGTGACCGGGATCGGCGCGGCGGGGGCCTGGGCCCGGGACGAGGCGTACTACCGGCGCGCGCCGTGGGCCGGCAGGCGGCGGCTCGACGGTGTGGACGTGGTCGACGGTGTGCTGACGAACCCGCTGGCCCACGCCGTCGCCACCGCCCTCGCCCTGGGCGGCTCGACCCGCGCCGAGGACGTCACCGGCATCGTGACGGAACTGCTGCGCGCCAACGACATCGAGTCCGACGACACCTCGTGCGTGCGCGTGACGACCGCCGGGCGCGCGATCACCGTCGCGGCCACGCTCTGCGCCGAGAACCCGGGCGAACCGTACGTCGTCGTGCACGGCACGGAGGGCCGGATCACCTTCTGGTACAAGCAGGACCGGGTCCTGGTGCAGCGGTCCGGGCACGGCCCGGAGGAGACCGTGTACGGCCGCACCGACCTGCTGGAGAACCTCGTCGCACATCTCAGGGACGGCGTCGACCTCCTGGTCCCGCCCGCGTCGACCGGCGCGTTCATGAAGGTCGTGGAAGCGGTCCGGCGGGCGCCCGAGCCCGTCGTGCTGCCGCCGGACGCCTGGGACCTGCCGCCCGGCGAGAACCGCCGCGCCGTACGCGGCATCGACGCGCTCGTCGCGTCGGCGGCCGACACCCTCGCCCTCTACTCCGAACTGGGCGCCCCTTGGGCGCTCCCGAACGAGGTGAGCACCGGATGAACGACACCGAGCTCGTCCTGAGCGCCGCGGGCCGCCCGGTCGGCCGCTACGTCACCCGGCCCGAACTGCCCGCCCGGCTCTCCCCGCGCCCGTACCTCCATCCGGTCACGACCCTGACCGGCACGCCCGTCACCGAGCTGAGCCCCGCCGACCACGCGCACCACCTCGGCGTCGGTGTCGCGGTCCCCGACGTCGAGGGGCACAACTTCTGGGGCGGGCGCACCTACGTCCGCGACCAGGGACCCACCGAGCTCGACGACCACGGCGTCCAGCGGCACGCCGGCTTCCAGGAGCGCGGCCCCGGCGGCTTCGTGGAGGACCTGCGCTGGACGGCCGCGGGCACCGAGCTGCTGCGCGAACGCCGTACGGTCGCGGTGGTCGAACTCACCGACTCGGCGTGGGCGTTGGACTTCACGCTCGCGCTCACGAACGTCACGGCGCGAGCGCTCTCGCTCGGCAGCCCGGCCACCAACGGACGGCCGGGCGCGGGGTACGGCGGCTTCTTCTGGCGGGCCCGCAAGGAACCGGAGGTCCCGCGCGTGTTCACCGCCGACACCGAGGGCGAGGACGCCGTGCACGCGCGCCCCGCGGACTGGCTCGCGCTCGCCGGCGCGAGGTGGACGCTCGTGTTCGCGGGGGCGACCGAGGTCACCCGCCGCGACCCGTGGTTCGTGCGCACCGCCCAGTACCCGGGCGTCGGGTCCTCCCTCGCCCACCGGAGCCGGCTCACGGTCGCGGCCGGTGACACGCTCGTCCGCCGGATCGTCACCGTCGTCGCCGACGGCACGCTCGACCGGACCGGAGCCGCCGCCCTGGTGCGCAAGGCGGTGAGCGCCTGATGGCCCTGCCCTCCGCCGACCTGGGTGACGGCACCTACCGCAACCCCGTCCTCGACGCCGACTGGTCCGACCCCGACGTGCTCCGCGTCGGCGACGACTTCTACCTCACCGCGTCCAGCTTCGGCCGGGCGCCCGGCCTGCCCCTGCTGCACTCCCGCGACCTGGTCAACTGGACCCTCGTCGGCCACGCCCTCCAACGCCTGGAACCGGCAGCCGAGTTCGTCCGTCCCCGGCACGACCGCGGGGTCTGGGCGCCCTCCCTGCGTCACCACGACGACCGCTTCTGGATCTTCTGGGGCGACCCGGACCACGGCATCTTCCAGATCAACGCCCCCGGGATCAGGGGCCCTTGGACTCCGCCGCACCTGGTGAAGGAGGGAAAGGGGCTCATCGACGCCTGTCCGCTGTGGGACGAGGAGAGCGGCGAGGCGTATCTCGTGCACGCCTGGGCCAAGTCCCGCGCGGGCGTGAAGAACCGGCTCACCGGCCACCGGATGCGCCCTGACGGCACCGGGCTGCTCGACGAGGGCAAGGTGATCGTCGACGGCGACCGCATCCCCGGCTGGTTCACCCTCGAAGGTCCCAAGGCCTACCGGCACGACGGCTGGTTCTGGATCTTCGCGCCGGCCGGGGGAGTGGAGACCGGCTGGCAGGGCGTCCTCCGCTCGCGCGGTTTCTTCGGGCCCTACGAGGAGAGGGTGGTGCTGGAGCAGGGGAACACCCCGGTGAACGGCCCGCACCAGGGCGGCTGGGTGCGCACCGCGACGGGCGAGGACTGGTTCCTGCACTTCCAGCAGCGCGGGGCCTACGGGAGAGTGGTCCACCTCCAGCCGATGCGCTGGGTCAGTGACGGTGACGGTGCCGACGAAGGCGACTGGCCCGTCCTCGGTGACGCGGGCGTCCCCGTCGCCGTCCACCGGAAGCCGGAGCTGCCGTCCCAGCCGCCGTCCGCCCCCGCCACCGACGACGACTTCCCCGGCGGCCGCTTCGGGCGCCAGTGGCAGTGGACCGCCAACCCCCAGGACGGCTGGGCGCCCCAGCACTCCGGCGACGGACTCCGGCTCGGCTGCGTCCGCGCACGCGACCCGCGTGATCCGCGCGACCCCCAGGATCCGAGCGACCTGCGCGACCCCTACGACCTGCGCACGCTGCCGCACGTCCTCACCCAGCGGCTGCCCGGCGAGGCCGCCACCGTCGAGGTGGGACTGCGCCTCGACAGTGCGGAGCCGGGTGCCCGCGCGGGGCTCGCGGTGCTCGGCGACGCCTACAGCTGGATCGGGCTCCGGCGGGAGCCCGACGGATCGGTGCGGCTCGTGCACCGGTTCGCCGAGCCGGTCGCCGCGGGGGCGATCGCCGCGCCCATGGAGCGGCGCACGGCCGAGCGGGACGCCGCCTCCTCCGTCGAGGCGCCGGACGGCCGGGCCCGGCTGTGGATCGAGATCGGTAGCGGCGCCCGCTGCCGCTTCTCCTACGACGTCGGCGACGGCCGGCAGCCCTCGGGGCAGGTCTTCGCCGCGACGCCCTGGCGCTGGGTCGGCGCCCTGCTCGGGCTCTTCGCGCTCGCGCCGGACGGCGGGGGACCCGCCGGCGCCGCCACGTTCACCCGGTTCCGGGTCACCGTGACCCGCTGAGAGTCACCTCCTGTCGTACGTCCGCCTGTTGGGAGCCGCAATGACGCACTTCCGTAGCAAGCGCTTGCCGGATGCGGAGGGAAGGGCACGCCCCTTCCGGAAGCAGCCGGGTGCCGACCGTCCAGAACAACTCGTCCACCGCACAGCCCTGTTGGAACCGGAAGAAGAGAGCCGACCGATGAAGACCAGCTCCCTGAGGAACAGCACGCCGAGGAACAGCACACCGACGACCGGCCGGTCGTGGACCGGCGGCCGGCGCACCGCCGTGGCGGTCGCGCTGGGTTCGGTGCTCGCGCTGACCGCCACCGCCTGCGGTGACGACGGCGGCGGCAGCGCCGGGGACAAGGGCACCGAGGGTTCCGGTAAGGGCGAGATCACCTTCTGGGACAACAACGGCGGTGTCCGCACGGACATCTGGAAGCAGATCATCGCGGACTTCGAGAAGAAGTACCCCGACATCAAGGTCGACTACGTCGGGATCCCGGCGGCGAGCGCCCAGTCCAAGTACGACACCGCGATCCAGGGCGGCGGGCTGCCGGACGTCGGCGGTGTGGGCACCGCGATGCTCGCCGAGGTCGCCGTCCAGGGTGCGCTGGAACCGCTGGACAGCCGGCTCGGGAAGAGCCCGCTGAAGGGGAGGCTGAGCGAGAACCTCCTCGACGTGAGCCGGGCCGCGGGGGGTGGAGACACGCTGTACCAGGTGCCGACCTCCGCCAACAACGGCACGCTCTGGTACCGCACCGACCTGTTCAAGGCGGCCGGGCTGGACGCGCCGACCACCTGGTCGAAGTTCTACGACGCCGCGGGGAAGCTCAGCGACAAGGGGAAGAACAAGTTCGGGTTCACCATCCGCGGCGGTGAGGGATCCATCGCGCCCGCTCTGGACGCCGCGTACGGACAGTCCGGGATCACCTCGTTCTGGAACGGCGACAAGACCACCGTCAACGACCCGAAGAACGTGGCGGCCCTGGCGAAGTACGTCGCCCTGTACAAGAAGGTCACGCCCTCCGCCGACGTCAACAACGACTTCACCAAGATGGTCGCGCAGTGGGACAGCGGCACCATCGGCATGCTGAGCCACAACCTCGGCTCCTACCAGGACCACCTGAAGGCGCTGGGCGCGGGCGCGTTCCGCGGTGTCCCGAACCCCACCCAGGACGACGGCACGCGCGTGCAGGTGTCCAACCCGGTCGACGGCCTGAGCCTCTTCAAGTCCGGCAAGAACAAGGCGGCTGCCTGGAAGTTCATCGAGTTCGCCGTCTCGGCGGCCGAGAACTCCAAGTTCAACGAGTCCGCGGGGCAGGTGCCGGCGAACACCGACGCCGCCAAGGACCAGTGGATCCAGCAGGCCGAGCCGACCCGGCTGGCCGCGGAGGCACTGAACGGCAGCAGCACCAAGATCGTGCAGCTGCCCTACTACCTGCCCGACTGGAACACCATCTCCAAGGCCGACAACGAGCCCAACTTCCAGAAGGTGCTGCTCGGCAAGATGAGCGCGAAGGACTTCCTGGACACGCTGGCGGACCAGCTGAACACGGCGCAGGCCGACTGGAAGGCCAACCACTAGAGCCCGTCCGGAGGCGGCCGGTTCCCCCCGGTCGCCTCCCGCGGCACGGCCGCCCACACCCCACGCCCCGCACTTCACCTCTCCCGTCCGACCGTCCGATCCGATGGAAAGAGAGAGCCGCATCATGAACACCCATGCATGGCATGCACCTGGCAAGAAATGGCGAACGGCTGCCCTGCGGAGGACCGCCGCGCTGATCGGCTGCACCGCTCTCGTCTGCGCCGTCACCGGCGCCACCGCCCAGGCCCGGCCCCGCGACCCCGCCCGGCAGGCGCTCGCCGCCCGCGACGGCTGGGCGTCCCAGGGCGCCGGCACCACCGGCGGCTCGGCCGCCGCGCCGGCGCAGGTCCACACCGTCACGACGTGGGCGCAGTTCAGGGCCGCGCTCGCGGCGGGCGGCGGTGCGCCGAAGATCATCAAGGTGAGGGGCACGATCGACGCCAACGCCGACGGTTGCGACACCTTCGCCGCCCCCGGCTACGACTTCGCCCGGTACCTCGCCGACTACGACCCGGCGGTGTGGGGCTACGACCAGGTGGTCACCGGGGAACAGGAGGACCTGCGAGCCGCCTCCGCCGCCCGTCAGGACACCGCCATCAAGGCCTACGTCCCCGCGAACACCACCATCGTCGGTGTCGGGCGCGACGCGGGGTTCAAGGGGGTGAGCCTCCAGATCAAGGGCGTCGACAACGTCATCGTCCGCAACCTCGCCTTCGAGAGCCCCCTCGACTGCTTCCCGCAGTGGGACCCGACCGACGGCGACACCGGGAACTGGAACTCCGAGTACGACAGCGCCGTCGTCCACGGCGCCACGCACGTCTGGCTCGACCACAACACGTTCACCGACGGCGCCCACCCGGACAGCTCGCTGCCGACGTACTTCGGACGGATCTACGAACAGCACGACGGTGAGCTGGACATCGTTCAGGGCGCCGACTACGTGACCGCGTCCTGGAACGTGTTCGCGGACCACGACAAGACCATCCTGGTCGGCAACAGCGACAGCGCCGCGACCGCGGCCGTGGACCGGGGCCACCTGAAGGTCACCTTCCACCACAACCTGTTCACCGGTCTCGTCGAGCGCGCGCCACGGGTCCGCTTCGGGCAGGTCGACTCCTACAACAACCACTTCGTGGCCGACGCCGGCTACGCCTACAGCTACGGCATCGGCATGGAGTCCCAACTCGTCGCCGAGCACAACGCGTTCACCCTGGCGGACGGCATCGGAACCGGGACCGTCCTGAAGAAGTGGAAGGAGGCGCCGCTGACCGCCGCCGACAACTTCGTCAACGGCGTACGCACCGACCTGATCGCCGTGCACAACGCGGAGATCCCCGCCGAGACGCTCCGGTCCGGCGCCGGCTGGACGCCCGTCCTGCGGACGAAGGTGGATCGTCCGCGGGCCGTCCCCGGCATCGTCGACCACGGCGCGGGCGCCGGAAGGATGCACTGACGTGACCCAACTCCCCTCCGTCCGAGGGGTGTTCGTCACCGCGGGCGCGGGAGCCGACGCGACTCCCGCACCCGCCGCGACGTACGTCACCTGTGGAGTGTGTATCGATCAGGCAACGGGCCTCGCATCCACCGGGGTGACGCGCGTAGAAACTTGTCATGCATAAGCCACTGCGTATCGCGGCCGTCGCCGCCACCTGTGCCGTCGCCGGTGCCGCCCTGTTCGGGTCCGGTGCCGCCACCGCCCATCAGTCGACGGCCAACTCGACGCACGAGCCCTACAACATCGGGCTCCTGGTCAAGGACATCGACACCTACTACGGCGCCGCGCTCGACAGCGACGGGGTGTACCAGGCGTCGCCCACCAGCCAGTACGCCAAGGACCTCGCGCGCGTCGACGCCGCCGCCCGGCGGGACATCGACAAGGCGGCCCACAAGGCCCACCACCGGGGTCAGAAGCCCGCGGTCGTCTTCGACATCGACGACACCCTGCTGCTCTCCTTCGACTACGAGAGGAAGACCAACTACACGTACAACTCGACGACCTGGGCCGACTACGTCGCCCAGGCGGACCGTCCCGCCGTGTTCGGCAGTCCCGAACTCGTCGAGTACGCCGAGTCCAAGGGCGTCGAGGTGTTCTACAACTCGGGCCTGAAGGAGTCGCAGCGCGCCTCCGCGGTCGAGAACCTGAAGAAGGTCGGTGTCGACGTCAACCTCGACTCCGCCCACATGTTCCTCAAGGACGCGGCCAACCCGCCCGCCTACCTGAGCGGTTGCGCCACCGCCACCGCCTGGAACTGCACGACCGTGCAGTACAAGGCCGGCACCCGCAAGCACATCGAGGACCTCGGCTACGACATCGTCGGCAACTTCGGCGACCAGTACTCGGACCTCGACGGCGGCTACGCCGACAAGACGTACAAGCTCCCCAACCCCACGTACTTCGTGAGCTGATCCTCCGCCGCGCAGGAACGCCCCCGCCGGTCGTCACCGGCGGGGGCGTCGTGCTGCCGGCCGCGAGGGGGGCTCAGGCCGGCAGGTCCACACCCTTGAGGACGTCGAAAACGAACATGTGGTTGTTTCCCGGGTTCCGTAACACAGCGAAAACCTGAAAGTGGTTGATGAAGGGAACAATCCAGCCAGCATCCGCACACCAGGCACGCAGGTACCGAGGAGTATCGTCATGTCCGAAGCACAGAAGGTCGACGACCGGCCAAGTGCCGCACCACCAACGCCGGCAGGCGGGGTCGACGGGTTCTTCAAGATATCCGCGAGGGGCTCCACCTTCGGCCGGGAGATACGCGGCGGGTTCGCCACGTTCTTCACGATGGCCTACATCCTCGTCCTGAACCCGATCATCCTCGGCAGCGCCAAGGACAAGTTCGGCCACCACCTCGACGCCGTCCAACTCACCACCGCCACCGCCCTGGTGGCCGCGGTCATGACCATCATCATGGGTGTCGGCGGCAACCTCCCGCTCGCGCTCGCCGCCGGCCTCGGCCTCAACGCGGTCGTCGCCTTCCAGATCGCCCCGCTGATGAGCTGGGCGGACGCGATGGGCCTGATCGTCCTGGAGGGCCTGCTCATCTGCGTCCTCGTGGTGACCGGTCTGCGCGAGGCCGTCATGCACGCGATACCCCAGGCGATGAAACAGGCGATCAGCGTCGGCATCGGCCTCTTCATCGCCTTCATCGGTTTCGTGGACGCCGGCTTCGCCACCCGCATCCCGGACGCGGCGAACACCACCGTGCCGGTCCAGCTCGGCGGCACCGGCGCACTGACCGGGTGGCCGATTCTCGTCTTCTGTCTCGGCGTCCTGCTGACCATCGGACTGCTCGCCCGCAAGGTCAAGGGCGCGATCCTGATCAGCATCGTCACCATGACGGTCGTCGCCGTCGTCATCAACGCCGCCGCCGACATCAAGAGCTGGGGCCTGACCACCCCGAAGGTGCCCGACGACATCGTGGCCTCACCGGACTTCGGACTGCTCGGCCACTTCAGCCTGTTCGGCGCGTTCGGCGAGACCAGCGCGATCACCGTCGTCCTGCTGGTCTTCACCCTCATCCTGTCCGACTTCTTCGACACGATGGGCACGGTCGTCGGCATCAGCGCCGAGGCCGGTCTGCTCGACGAGGAGGGCAAGGTGCCCAACCTCGGGCGGGTGCTGCTGATCGACGGCGCCGCCGCGGTCGCCGGCGGCGCGGCCTCCGCCTCCTCCTCGACGTCGTACATCGAGTCGGCGGCGGGCGTCGGCGAGGGCGCGCGCACCGGCTTCGCCAACCTGATCACCGGCGGCATGTTCGCGCTCGCGCTGTTCCTGACGCCGATCCTCACGATCGTCCCGCTCCAGGCCGCAGCGCCCGCGCTCGTCGCCGTCGGCTTCCTGATGATGACCCAGGTCAAGCACATCGACTGGGACAAGTACGAGATCGCCATCCCCGCGTTCCTGACCATCGCCGTGATGCCGTTCACGTACTCGATCACCAACGGCATCGGCGCGGGCTTCCTGGCGTACGTGCTGATCAAGACGGTGCTCGGCAAGGCCAAGGAGGTCCACTGGCTGCTGTGGGCGGCCTCCGCGCTGTTCCTCGTCTACTTCGCGATCGACCCGTTGGAGCAGTTGCTCGGGGTGAAGTGACCGGACCGCGTGGTACGGCGCCCGCCGGGACGACCCGGACGCGCCGCCGCCGGACGTGAATCCCTCCGACGACAGGACGGCCCCGCACCAGGAGGTGCGGGGGCGGGCGGTGGTGGGCGGGGGGGTGGTGGGCCGGCCGGGGTGTTAGGTAAGTGACGACGAGTAAAAAAAAAAAAACAAATATAT